>NZ_VPBE01000047.1:0-9979 GCF_013418895.1 Acinetobacter sp. YH12116
TGTTCAAATGGCGATTCAGCGTTTAATTGGTTTTGGGAAAAAAGAAGAGTTTAAGGAAATTTTGGCAATTTTAAGAAAGCAGAATCCTGATAGGATAAGGGTTCTGTGAAATTTGTCGTGTACAGAGTATTTTTTTAGTACATTTACGGCGTTAGAATGACTTTACGACGGTCTTCTTCCTTTTTATCAAAAATACGGTAACCTTCCGCAGCATCTTCCAGTTTCATGCGATGGGTAATAATCACATCTGGAGACAGATCTCCATTTTCAATATGTTCGAGCAACTGCGGCAAGTATTTATGCACATGGGTTTGCCCCATTTTAAAAGTCAAACCTTTATCAAAGGCATCACCAAACAGGAAGCCATGAATTGGACCGGCATAAACCCCCGGTACACTCACCACACCGCCGCGGCGGACTGCTGCAATACATTGTCTGAGCGCTGAACCACTCGAACCTTCTAATTTCAGGTTGGTCATTACGGTTTCCAGAACACTCCCTTTGGCCTCGAAACCAACGGCATCAATAACTGCATCAACACCACGATAACCTGCTGTATTTTGAATAATAAATTCAGCTGCATCGACTTCATCAAAGTTGACCGGAATGACCCCATAGGTTTGATGAGCAAATCGCAAGCGATAAGGGTGATGGTCTACCATGAAGATCTGTTCGGCACCGAGCATCCGTGCACAAGCTGCAGATAACAGACCGACTGGACCAGCACCATAAATTGCCACTGTAGAACCACGGGTGACTTGAGCATTGGTTACTGCCTGCCAGGCTGTTGGCAGAATATCGGTCAGGAATAATACTTTTTCATCAGGCAAAGAGCCGGGAACCTTAAACGGTCCGACATTACCTTTGGGAATTCGCACATATTCAGCCTGACCACCCGGAACACCACCATACAGGTGGCTAAAGCCAAACAAGGCCGCTCCTGGTGGAATCTGTTTTTTATTCAGGATCGCACCACGACCCGTATTGGTATTTTCACAGGCAGCCATGAGTTCATGTTCACAGAAAAAACAGTGACCGCATGCAATGACAAAGGGAATGATCACCCGGTCACCTTTTTTGACTTCTGTCACTGCAGGGCCGACTTCTTCTACAACTCCCATAAATTCATGGCCGAAAATATCACCGTCTTCAGTGGCCGGGATTTTACCCCGGTATAGATGTAGATCTGAGCCACAGATAGCGGTGGCTGTCACCCTTAAAATAACGTCATCTGGTTCCTGAATCACTGGATCTGGAACAGATTCAACTCGTACATCCCGAGCACCATGATAGGTAAGAGCACGCATGCGGATTTCCTCTCTAGTTCAACATAAATAGTCTCAAATAAGGCTGCTGATTATTAAAAAGCCTTTTTATTAGAGCCTTATAACCTGACCTAGAGCTGTAAATTAATGTATGAAATAAGGAAGCCGAGTGTTTAAAAAATAAACTTATATAGTACTTGCGTAATTCACTACAAAATATGTCAAAAATCGAGTAAATGATTAACCAAGCTGAGAAGTGTAGGAAAATAGGTAAGAGAAAAGATTTACTAATAGCAGAGAAAATATAAACCCATAAAAAAAGGATCAGTAACTATAGTTAATGATCCTTGAAGCTTTAAATGAATATTAAAATTAACTTTCCTGGAAAGACTGTTCCAGTTCTTCTAATTCCATCATCAGTTCTTGCATCTGTTCTTCAGCAGTTTCCAGTTGTGCTTTCAGTTCAGTCTGCTCATTCATGAGCTTAAGCAATTCATCCTTACGCGCTGCATCATACAGACCAGTATCTGCCAGCTTTTCTTCAATTGCAGCGAGTTTTGGCTGCAACTTTCCGATCTGGCTTTCACATTTTTCAATATTTTTGCGAATCGGCCGAGTCTGCTCACGTTGGCGAGCAGCCTCCTTGCGTTGGGTTTCTTTATCCATTTTACTCGGTACAGATTTCGCTTCAGCTTGCTGTGTTTTCACCACTTCAGCAGTTTTAGGCGCATTTTTTAATAATTCTGCACGTGCCTGACGTAACCACTCGGCATAAGCCACCAGATCACCATCAAATTCAGTACATTTGCCGTTATGAACTAACAGCAGCTCATCACAGACACTGGCGATCAGCTGACGTTCATGCGAAACCAGCACGACAGCACCCTCGAAATCTTGTAGTGCCATCGTTAAAGCATGACGCATATCCAGATCCAGATGGTTGGTTGGTTCATCCAGAATCAGCACGTTTGGACGCTGCCATACGATTAATGCAAGTGCTAAACGGGCACGTTCACCACCCGAGAAACTTTCACTTGGTGTATCCATGCGTTCGCCGCTAAAGCCGAAGCTGCCGAGGAAAGAACGCAAGCTGGCCTCACTAATTTTAGGATCAGCGATACGTGCCAGCTGCAACATCGGGCTGGCGCTACCATCCAGTGCATCCATCTGGTGCTGGGCAAAGTAGCCAATATTTAACAATTCTGAGTCTTTACGAAGACCTTTAATTAAAGCTAAATCACCGACGAGAGATTTAATCAGAGTCGATTTACCAGCACCATTCATCCCCAGCAGACCAATACGGCTATTTGGAGTAATTTGCAGGGTAACATTACGCACAATCAGCTTATCGCCATAACCGATATCGGCATTTTCCAGTTGTAGTAATGGTGAACTCATTTTGGTTGGTTCACGGAAGCTGAAAGTAAACGGCGTATCTACATGCGCAACAGAGAGTTCCTGCATACGCTCCAGCTGCTTGATTCGGCTCTGGGCCTGTTTTGCCTTGGTGGCTTTGGCCTTAAAACGGTCAATAAATTTTTGTAGATGGGCACGCACTTCAAGCTGCTTTTCATAGGCTTGTTGCTGCTGTGCCAGACGTTCGCTACGGGTACGCTCAAAAGTCGAGTAATTACCGGTATAAAGTATCAGTTCCTGATTTTCGATATGTAAAATATGATCGGTAATGGCATCCAGGAAATCCCGGTCATGTGAAATCAGCACCAAGGTGCCTTCATAGGATTTGAGCCAATCTTCTAGCCAAAGAATCGCATCTAAATCTAAATGGTTGGTCGGTTCATCCAGTAATAACAGATCAGAACGGCTCATCAAAGTACGCGCCAGATTGAGACGCATACGCCATCCCCCCGAAAAACTGGCAACATCCAGCTCGGATTGATAATCCATAAAGCCCAAACCTGCCATCAGCTGTGAAGCCTTAGAGGGTGCCACATAACCGGAAATTTCGTCAAAGCGGCCATATAGGCGTGCCAGTTCAGCATCATCCAGCTGTTCAGGATGATTCAGCTTTTGTTGGATATCCCAGTATTCCTCATCGCCAGACAGGACAAAATCAATCGCCTTCATATTCAAGGCTTTGATTTCCTGGGCCATATGCGCCACAGTCCAGACTGCAGGACGGGTCAGGGAACCACTGTCAGACTCAATCCCACCCAATAGTGCTGAAAATAGGGTCGACTTGCCGGCTCCATTGACACCGGTCAGGCCAATTTTCCATCCAGGATGCAATTGCATGGAGGCTTTCTGGAAAAGGATGCGTCCACCGCGGCGTATGGTTAACTGATCTAACTGAATCATGGAACTGTACTGACATTCGACAAGAAGAATGGCGCTATTCTAAAGGAAAGCCCATCAAAATAAAAGGCACTGTTGCAAATAGTCGGTGGTGATAAACTTATCATCCCCTTTTGCTGATGGAGCTGCACATGAACCCATTCAAAGGCCGGCATTTTCAGCGTGACATCATTCTGTGGGCCGTACGCTGGTACTGCAAATACGGCATCAGTTACCGTGAGCTGCAGGAGATGCTGGCTGAACGCGGAGTGAATGTCGATCACTCCACGATTTACCGCTGGGTTCAGCGTTATGCGCCTGAAATGGAAAAACGGCTGCGCTGGTACTGGCGTAACCCTTCCGATCTTTGCCCGTGGCACATGGATGAAACCTACGTGAAGGTCAATGGCCGCTGGGCGTATCTGTACCGGGCCGTCGACAGCCGGGGCCGCACTGTCGATTTTTATCTCTCCTCCCGTCGTAACAGCAAAGCTGCATACCGGTTTCTGGGTAAAATCCTCAACAACGTGAAGAAGTGGCAGATCCCGCGATTCATCAACACGGATAAAGCGCCCGCCTATGGTCGCGCGCTTGCTCTGCTCAAACGCGAAGGCCGGTGCCCGTCTGACGTTGAACACCGACAGATTAAGTACCGGAACAACGTGATTGAATGCGATCATGGCAAACTGAAACGGATAATCGGCGCCACGCTGGGATTTAAATCCATGAAGACGGCTTACGCCACCATCAAAGGTATTGAGGTGATGCGTGCACTACGCAAAGGCCAGGCCTCAGCATTTTATTATGGTGATCCCCTGGGCGAAATGCGCCTGGTAAGCAGAGTTTTTGAAATGTAAGGCCTTTGAATAAGACAAAAGGCTGCCTCATCGCTAACTTTGCAACAGTGCCATTTTAAGCGTTATGCTAAGCCCAGGAAGCCGCAGGATCTTTTGAACCACAACTGCATTAACGTCCGCTATTCTGATACGAGTGGATTGTACGCCTGGGAATTCGAGAAAGATGCTCAGAAATTCAGTCTGAAAGTCAAAGGGCAATATATTGCGAACAGCACGATTCATCAGCTCGATGCAGCATTAGACGGGCTGGGGATTGCCTATATTCCCGAGTATGTTGCAGATGGATATATCAAAAGCGGCAAGCTGATTGCTGTTCTGACCGAGTGGTGTCCATATTTTGACGGCTACCATATTTATTATCCTCACCGCCGACAGGATTCTCCTGCGTTTATGGCTTTTCTGCAAGTTTTGCGTGACAGGTACAATAATGGAATAAGATAAATTTATGAGTAAAGGATTATGTCCACGATAAGCACCTGGGTCGATTCCTGGGAGGCGGCCATGAGGGTAGGGAAGCGCCGTCCCGTCAAGTCAGCGTAATGCTCTGCCAGTGTTACAACCAATTAACCAATTCTGATTAGAAAAACTCATCGAGCATCAAATGAAACTGCAATTTATTCATATCAGGATTATCAATACCATATTTTTGAAAAAGCCGTTTCTGTAATGAAGGAGAAAACTCACCGAGGCAGTTCCATAGGATGGCAAGATCCTGGTATCGGTCTGCGATTCCGACTCGTCCAACATCAATACAACCTATTAATTTCCCCTCGTCAAAAATAAGGTTATCAAGTGAGAAATCACCATGAGTGACGACTGAATCCGGTGAGAATGGCAAAAGCTTATGCATTTCTTTCCAGACTTGTTCAACAGGCCAGCCATTACGCTCGTCATCAAAATCACTCGCATCAACCAAACCGTTATTCATTCGTGATTGCGCCTGAGCGAGACGAAATGCGCGATCGCTGTTAAAAGGACAATTACAAACAGGAATCGAATGCAACCGGCGCAGGAACGCTGCCAGCGCATCAACAATATTTTCACCTGAATCAGGATATTCTTCTAATACCTGGAATGCTGTTTTCCCGGGGATCGCAGTGGTGAGTAACCATGCATCATCAGGAGTACGGATAAAATGCTTGATGGTCGGAAGAGGCATAAATGCCGTCAGCCAGTTTAGTCTGACCATCTCATCTGTAACATCATTGGCAACGCTACCTTTGCCATGTTTCAGAAACAACTCTGGCGCATCGGGCTTCCCATACAATCGATAGATTGTCGCACCTGATTGCCCGACATTATCGCGAGCCCATCTATACCCATATAAATCAGCATCCAGGTTGGAATTTAATCGCGGCCTCGAGCAAGACGTTTCCCGTTGAATATGGCTCATAACACCCCTTGTATTACTGTTTATGTAAGCAGACAGTTTTATTGTTCATGATGATATATTTTTATCGGCACTGTTGCAAATAGTCGGTGGTGATAAACTTATCATCCCCTTTTGCTGATGGAGCTGCACATGAACCCATTCAAAGGCCGGCATTTTCAGCGTGACATCATTCTGTGGGCCGTACGCTGGTACTGCAAATACGGCATCAGTTACCGTGAGCTGCAGGAGATGCTGGCTGAACGCGGAGTGAATGTCGATCACTCCACGATTTACCGCTGGGTTCAGCGTTATGCGCCTGAAATGGAAAAACGGCTGCGCTGGTACTGGCGTAACCCTTCCGATCTTTGCCCGTGGCACATGGATGAAACCTACGTGAAGGTCAATGGCCGCTGGGCGTATCTGTACCGGGCCGTCGACAGCCGGGGCCGCACTGTCGATTTTTATCTCTCCTCCCGTCGTAACAGCAAAGCTGCATACCGGTTTCTGGGTAAAATCCTCAACAACGTGAAGAAGTGGCAGATCCCGCGATTCATCAACACGGATAAAGCGCCCGCCTATGGTCGCGCGCTTGCTCTGCTCAAACGCGAAGGCCGGTGCCCGTCTGACGTTGAACACCGACAGATTAAGTACCGGAACAACGTGATTGAATGCGATCATGGCAAACTGAAACGGATAATCGGCGCCACGCTGGGATTTAAATCCATGAAGACGGCTTACGCCACCATCAAAGGTATTGAGGTGATGCGTGCACTACGCAAAGGCCAGGCCTCAGCATTTTATTATGGTGATCCCCTGGGCGAAATGCGCCTGGTAAGCAGAGTTTTTGAAATGTAAGGCCTTTGAATAAGACAAAAGGCTGCCTCATCGCTAACTTTGCAACAGTGCCAGTTTTATTACGAACGTGTTTTGGGTGGACAACGGAAAACATATTTCATCGAAAGACCAAAAAAAGAAAAAACACTTCCTGTTGTGATGAGTGAAGAAGAAACCATTCGGGTACTACGCGCTATTGAAAACGTGAAACACAAGGCTATTCTGATGACTATTTATTCGGCAGGTTTGCGCATTTCTGAATGTATAAACCTGAAAATAAAAGACATTGACTCCAAGCGCATGCAAATTCGTATAGAACAGTCAAAAGGAAAAAGAGATCGTTATACCATTTTATCTGAGAAAACATTAATTATTTTAAGAACATACTTTATGGAATATAAACCAAAAGATTATTTATTTGAAGGTCAAAAAGGTGGCGCATACTCAAGCCGAAGTATTCAAAACATTTTTAAAGCAGCTGTTTTAAAAGCAAAGATTCAAAAGGAAGTTACTGTACATACCTTACGACATAGCTTTGCAACGCATTTGCTTGAGAATGGTACGAGTTTACGTTATATTCAATCGTTGTTAGGTCATTCAAGCAGTAAAACAACTGAGGTTTATACACATATTACCACCAAGGGAATGGAACAATTAAAAAGTCCGATGGATTTGTTAGATATATAGAAAGGATTTGTATATTTGAGCAAAACTTAACAAAAAGCACTATGAATATAAATCCTTTTGAGAGAGTAGAAACGAACGGTAAACGGTTGAAAACGGATTTGTCACTGATAATGAAAGGTTTAGCAAAATAAGATATAGTGGATATATACGCCATTTGGCGTATAGCCACTTGTTATGTGCCATTTTTGAATGACAATGCGAATAGATACGGACAAACAAATGAATTTACTTAGTGATAAGAACGTTGCAATAATTGGTGGTGGACCCGTTGGACTGACTATGGCAAAATTATTACAGCAAAACGGCATAGACGTTTCAGTTTACGAAAGAGACAACGACCGAGAGGCAAGAATTTTTGGTGGAACCCTTGACCTACACAAAGGTTCAGGTCAGGAAGCAATGAAAAAAGCGGGATTGTTACAAACTTATTATGACTTAGCCTTACCAATGGGTGTAAATATTGCTGATGAAAAAGGCAATATTTTATCCACAAAAAATGTAAAGCCCGAAAATCGATTTGACAATCCTGAAATAAACAGAAATGACTTAAGGGCTATCTTGTTGAATAGTTTAGAAAACGACACGGTTATTTGGGATAGAAAACTTGTTATGCTTGAACCTGGTAAGAAGAAGTGGACACTAACTTTTGAGAATAAACCGAGTGAAACAGCAGATTTGGTTATTCTTGCCAATGGTGGAATGTCGAAAATAAGGAGCTTTGTTACCGACACGCAAGTTGAAGAAACCGGTACTTTCAACATCCAAGCTGATATTCTTCAACCGGAAATAAACTGTCCCGGATTTTTTCAGCTATGCAACGGCAACCGATTAATGGCGGGACATCAGGGCATTTTATTGTTTGCCAATCCCAATAATAATGGTGCATTGTATTTAGGAATTAGTTTTAAAACGCCCGATGAATGGAAAAATAAAATTCCCTTAGATTTTCAGGACAGAAACAGCGTTGCCGATTTTTTATTGAAAAGATTTTCCAAATGGAGTGAAGTTTACAAACAATTAATACGTTCGGTATCAACATTTCAATGCTTGCCCACAAGGAAATTTCCTTTGAACAATGATTGGAAAAGTAACCGTCCATTACCCATAACAATGATTGGCGATGCTGCTCATTTGATGTCGCCTTTTGCAGGACAGGGTGTAAATACGGGATTATTGGATGCTTTGATATTGTCTGAAAACCTTACAAACGGAGAATTTACAAGTATTGAAAATGCCATCGAAAACTACGAACAACAAATGTTTGTTTATGCAAAAGATACGCAGGACGAATCGACAGAAAACGAAACCGAAATGTTTAGTCCCAATTTTTCGTTTCAAAAATTATTGAATCTATAAACAGTAAGAAAAAACGGCTACTAACAAGCAGTTTTGCAATAGTGGGGCAGAAGTGCAAAATTGAACTTGTGTGCTTCTATCAACTTTTGTACATTAGCTGCCAGTTTAAGATGGGTGCATTTGAGTATGCCCAAAGGAGCCCGCAAGTATGCGCAGGACGAAGCCAGTAGCCGCGCCGATGGTGGCGCGGGTCTATCTGCGCGTCAGCACCGACGCGCAGGACTTGGAACGCCAAGAGGCGATCACTACGGCCGCGAAGGCCGCCGGCTACTACGTCGCCGGCATCTACCGTGAGAAGGCATCCGGCGCACGCGCCGACCGGCCTGAGCTGCTGCGCATGATCGGCGACCTACAGCCCGGCGAGGTGGTCATTGCCGAGAAGATCGACCGCATCAGCCGCCTACCTTTGCCCGAGGCCGAGCGCCTGGTGGCCTCGATACAGGCCAAAGGCGCACGCCTGGCCGTCCCTGGCGTGGTCGATCTATCCGACCTGGCGGCCGAGGCCCAGGGCGTCGCCAAGATCGTGCTGGAAGCCGTGCAGATCATGCTTTTTCGCCTGGCCTTGCAGATGGCCCGCGACGACTACGAGGACAGGCGCGAACGCCAGCGCCAAGGCATTGAGTTGGCCCGCCAGGCCGGGCGGTACAAGGGCCGCCGTGCTGATCCGAAGCGCCGCGCCCAAGTTGTCGCGCTGCGCAAGTCCGGCTACAGCATCAACAAGACCGCCGAGCTGGCCGGGTACAGTGCGGCCCAGGTGAAACGGATATGGGCCGAGGTCAGCCAGGCCGAAGCGAAGCAGCACGGCGCGTTCGTGGAGGACGCATTGACGGAAGCCGATGCCCTGGCCGCTGTCGGCCAGGATGAGCGCCAGGAGGAAAGGGCATGAAGAAGCCGAACCAAGACGACGAGCCGTTTTTCATCACCGAGGAGATTGCGGCCGAAATGATCGCCGGCGGCTATGAGTTCGAGCTGCCGCCCATTCCTTGCACCATCCGCCTACGCGACGTGCTGGAGCGCATGACCGATGCTGAGCTAGCATTGCAGCCGGGCGAGATCGCCGACCAGGAGCGTGAACGCTGCCGGCGCAAGCCGTGTTCAACCTCATGATCTGGTCATGGTATTTTTCATGGCACTGAGCCTGATAGTTCTTGCAAATTGTTGTCACTAAAGGGTTTTGTGTGCTTGTTTACAATCGAGTGGGAGTGACGGGCACTGGCTGGCAATGTCTAGCAACGGCAGGCATTTCGGCTGAGGGTAAAAGAACTTTCCGCTAAGCGATAGACTGTATGTAAACACAGTATTGCAAGGACGCGGAA
>NZ_VPBE01000048.1:0-9268 GCF_013418895.1 Acinetobacter sp. YH12116
GAATAATTCAAGTGAATTTGTTTGAAAGAAGAACTTTAAAAGCTTTATTTTCACCCGATAAAATACCCATAAAACAAGAGGAAGCTCAAATGAGCTTCCTCTTGTGAAAAATTGTGGGACAGCAATGGCCTTATGGCGCCCTGATGTTTATTCAATATCTGAGGTATCAATCTTCACGGCTTCTAAAATATCAAAAATGACCGTGGTTACATCCTGACTCAAATCACGGTTGTTAAACACCTCATAGGCCGTAATGGTGACATCGGTGTCGCTTGGCAGCAGTTTTTGTTCTTCTTCAATCAGGTGATTGACCGGCAACAGGGTCTGTTTAATTTCTAAATGCAGGATATCTTCAAACTCGACATTTTCTTCTTCGAGTTCAATCATCTGCTCATTAAAATATGGCAATAGAATAGAGTAGAGATACGGTTGAATATCGACGATATCAAACAGTTCAATATCACGCGTTTGTTCAATCGTGCTGATGTGGTCATTTACTTCAATCAAAATATGGTAGTAACTCACATTAATCTCCACAAACATTCCTGTTGAAATTGCGGCTTTCACAATAACATGAAATAGTCAGAGAGGGCAGTGCTGTTGGCGATAAAGCCCCGGTTTTCTAGATTAACTTGTAATGAAAAGCATCAAATGTATTTAACGCTGCTGCAAAAGCGCCAAATCGGCGGCAGTTAGTTGAAAATGATCCAGATTTTGCTCTTGCATGAGAGGATGCATCAGGGCATGTGGATCATGGGTATGCCCCAATCCCAAGGCGTGACCGAATTCATGTGCCAAGGTTAAACGCAGGTCGGCGGCTGACTGAAACTCATAGATGAGAATAGTTTTGCCATCAAAACTGCCTTTATCAAATAAACGCGGCTGAAAGCGCTGGTTAAATTGCTGCACCGAAGCATCAATTGACTGATTCAGCTGGTTGAGGGCATCGATCTGTTGGTTCAAGCCTGCAATACGCACATTAAACTGTTGAATTTCAGCCTGTAAACTGGCGGTTTGCTGTTCGAGTTGCTGACGCTGCAGGTTTAAAGAGCTGCGCTGTATGGTTGATGCACCGCCTTGCTGGTTCAGCTGCTGCACCTGCTGGTTATAGGCATTCAGCTGTTGCTGTAACTGGGCATTTTTAAAAGCCAGCTGCTGGTTCAGTTGCTGAATCTGCTGTTTGACTGCCTGCACTTGGGCCTGCTGGCGTTCCCAGTGCTGCTGCTGTTGCTCAATCTGGCCCATCTGCAGGCGACGCTGTTCCGATTCATGTTGGCGTTCATCATAAATCAGGCGGATTGCCAGTCGCGCTTGTGAATCATAGACAAAATAGTCCTGACCAGTACCCTCTGTCCAGATTTGTGTGGCCTGTTGTGCCAGTTGCACTACTTCGGCATGGCTTAAACCAAAGCGCGGGTCCACTTCGGCAATCCGGTAACGCAGCCGGGTATCCAAAGGTGCCTGAATCCGGGTCAGCAGGCTGTTGTGCTGCAACTGCGGATGCTGCTGGTTCTGATACCACAGCATGGCGGCAAACAGCAGTAACACAATCAGGATTAAGGGACGCATCACGCAGATTGGGCTTCCTGTAGAGAGGGGATAATTAACTGCACATCCGCATCTGTGATTGACCGATTTTCTTTCCTTTATATAACAGGGAAAACGGTCAAGCAGAGTAGGCCAGATGGGGGTGCCTAACTAGCTTAAAAAAGCCGCAGGGTGGAAACAAGTCTTTTTTGCTTTCAAGCAGATATAAAAAAACCGCGCTTACGCGCGGTCTTTTTGTTTAAAGTGACAAATTATTTTTTGTCATCTTTCACTTCAGTGAATTCAGCATCTACAACGCCATCGTCCGCTTTTTGCTGTTGGCCAGCATCACCACCGAAGGCATTCGGGTCAAAACCTTGCGCACCGCCTTGGCCTTGAGCTGCTTCATATGCACGTTGCGTAATTGGCATGATGATGTTTTGCAGTGCTTCAGTTTTCGCTTTGATCGCGTCAACGTCATTTTCTTTGGTTGCTGCTTCAAGTTCTGAAACTGCTGTTTCTACCGCAGTTTTTTCATCAGCAGTCACTTGTTCGCCAAGATCTTTTACTGCTTTTTGAGCAGAAGAAACCAGGGCATCTGCTTCGTTACGTGCTTTTGCCAGTTCTTCAAACTTACGGTCTTCTTCAGCATTCGCTTCAGCGTCTTTGATCATCGCTTCGATTTCAGCATCAGACAAACCTGAGTTTGCTTTAATCTGGATCGATTGCTCTTTACCCGTGCTCTTGTCTTTCGCAGACACTTTCAAGATACCATCCGCGTTGATGTCGAACGATACTTCAATTTGTGGCACACCGCGTGGCGCAGGTGGGATGTCACCCAACTGGAAGTTACCCAACAATTTGTTTTGTTGAGCCATTTTTCGCTCACCCTGGTACACCGAAATGTCTACTGCAGGCTGGTTGTCCGCAGCGGTAGAGAACACTTGCGATTTTTTCGCAGGGATTGTGGTGTTTTTCTCGATGATTGGCGTTAACACACCGCCCATGGTTTCAATACCCAGTGTCAGCGGTGTTACGTCAAGTAAAAGAACGTCGTTCTTGTCACCTGAAAGTACCGCACCTTGAATTGCCGCACCCATTGCCACAGCTTCATCCGGGTTCACGTCTTTACGTGGCTCTTTACCGAAGAATTCTTGTACTTTTTGTTGTACAAGTGGCATACGAGACTGACCACCCACCAAAATCACGTCAGAGATGTCAGATGTTGAAAGACCCGCATCTTTCAGTGCAATACGGCAAGGTTCGATGGTACGCGCAACTAGGTCTGCAACCAAACCTTCTAATTTCGCACGTGTTACGTTGATCACCAAGTGTTTAGGACCAGTCGCATCAGCCGTGATGTATGGCAGGTTGATTTCAGTTGCATTCGAAGAAGAAAGCTCGATTTTTGCTTTTTCAGCCGCTTCTTTCAAACGTTGTAACGCCAGTGGATCATTTTTCAGGTTGACATTTTGTTCTTTCTTGAACTCTTCAACCAGGTAATCGATCAATGCGTTATCGAAGTCTTCACCACCTAAGAAGGTATCACCGTTAGTCGACAATACTTCGATTTGCTGGTCGCCATCAAGATCCGCAATTTCAATGATGGATACGTCGAAAGTACCACCACCCAAGTCATAGACTGCAACTTTACGGTCGCCTTCTTTCTTGTCCATACCGAACGCTAACGCCGCAGCAGTAGGTTCGTTGATGATACGTTTAACGTCTAAACCAGCAATTTTACCGGCATCTTTAGTCGCTTGACGCTGTGCATCGTTGAAGTATGCAGGAACGGTTACAACTGCTTCAGTAACAGTTTCACCGAGGTAATCTTCCGCAGTTTTCTTCATTTTTTTCAGAACTTCTGCAGAGATTTGCTGTGGTGCTAATTTTTTGTCGTTAACTTCAACCCAAGCATCACCATTGTCTGCTTTGATGATTTTGTATGGCACCAGACCGATATCTTTTTGTACCGCTTGGTCTTCATAACGACGACCGATCAGACGTTTGATTGCGAACAATGTGTTTTTCGGGTTAGTTACTGCTTGACGTTTCGCAGACTGACCGACCAGGATTTCGCCATCTTTATACGCAATAATAGATGGAGTTGTACGCGCGCCTTCAGCGTTTTCAATTACTTTAACTTTATCGCCTTCAAGTACCGCAACACATGAGTTGGTTGTACCTAAGTCAATACCAATGATTTTAGCCATTTGGATGTTTCCTCAAAAATTTTATTGTGCTTTACACTTGTTATCCGATATGAGAGCCGTTCAATTTTTTTCAAGTTAAAAATATGAAAAAATTTCACCAACTCCCGAATTTATGAGGCTTAAGCGCCGACCATAACCATTGCAGGACGCAATAAACGGCCATTTAAGCTATAACCTTTTTGCAGTACGTTGCCAATTTCGTTGGCTTTGGCTGTTGGATCAATGCCCACCGCCTGATGTAAATCTGCATTGAAACCGTTCGCGGTATCTACCGCCACAATGCCGAATTTCTCTAAAGTCGTCAGCAGTGATTTCAGCGTCAGTTCCACCCCTTCAGACAGCGGGGTTTTTTCTTCGCCAGCTGCGGCAATAGCACGTTCCAGGTTATCTACGCTATCGAGCAGTTCTTTGGCAAATTTCTCCAGCACTGCTTCTTTATGCTTTTCAGATTCACGCTGAATACGCTCGACACTCTTTTGCGCTTCATACACTGCATTGGCGGTACGCGCTTTTTCAAGTTTTAAATCGCCTTCGAGCTGCGCAATCTGTTCTTGTAAAGACTCAACGGAAACGTCTGCCTGCTCGGTTTCAGCTTGAGTTTGGGTAGTATCTTGTTCTACTTGCTCTTGTTGCAGATCTTGAGCGTCTTGGTTGTGCTCGGTTGCCATTGATTTACTCCGTTTAAATGGGTTCTTAAACATGTACAGTCCTTCTGGCATCAGTATTGACTGGTTCATTCTGAACTGCCATGAGTGATGAATTTCGTAATTATTAAAGAAGTCGGGGCAGGGGATAAAAATTCAAGCGGTGCCAGTCATTAAATCTGCAGAAATTTGCTGAAAAAACATACATTCTTTTAATTTTTGATCTTTTTAGCAGGGAGGGTGCAGGAAGATACTACGAGGCTGAAACCCCAATTTATGGGAAAATGATTTTAATTTTAAGTCCGGATAAATTCTGTAGATGCTGTTGAGTTGTCTATACAAAATTTTTAAGTTGATTATTCTTTATACATAAAAACGATCAGAATGAGTGAAAAATACTATTTTACAGGGCAAGGTCAACTTTGTATGATTGCGCCCAGATTCTATCGCTGTAGTTTCTTTTGATATTTTCTTGAAATGTGTTTTCTGGCTTATCCGCCCTCTGGATAAGCCTTTTTTTTGCCCTAAAGATTTAAAAGTACCGCATTTACACTGTTATCTTTTCGCAAAACTAGCCGTATGTTGTGTAGAGCACGCTGTTTTCTCCCTCTAAAATAATTCTGCACTTTCGTCTTTTTTTATTGCTGTAATCTATAATAAAAACAGCAGATTAATCCTGCTGATTCCTTCCATTGGCTGTAAAAACAGCTGCATCTTCACGTTTATAAAAAACTGCATAACTCGTACCGGTGGATATAAAAATTTAACTTTTTATCTGCCGAGCCAGCACCGAAATTTTGAAAGTATAGCCAGCGCAAAGTTGGACTTTGTATTTTTCAATAAATGAGGATCGAATGATGAAAAAAATGGGTGTATTGGCTGTGGCCTTGTTTGCTGGACTGGCGGTAGTAGGCTGTAGCAGTCATGAAACAGCACAGGCGCCAGAAGTGGCACAAAATCCGGAGCAACCTGAAACGGTACAGGTGACTACCATGCCGGTAGAAGCGGGGGCTGAAGTGGGCGTAGCCGCAGAAGTTACTGCCCCGGCCATTGCTGCACCAGCAGGGTCGGAAGCACCGGCAGTTGAGGCACAGCCGCAGCCCTAAATTCAACGCTGTCTATTTCAAATGAAACAGGACCATCATTTAAATCAGGGAGGAAGATTTAATTTCTAAATAGGAATATTCAAAAAATGGCCAGGGAAGGCCAGCTATTTTCACTATTATTATGGAAGGTCGTTATTTTTCTATCACAGCGCTTTCAATCAAAGCACCTTGTAAAAATAAAAACCCGAAAGCCAGGTTTTCGGGTTTTTAAACTGTACATCGCACACTGTCAAATACAGGATTAATCACGACGGTCACGTTGCCGTTTGCGATATTCTTCCATCCGTTTACGCTGTTCTTCGACCCGTTTTTTACGCTGCTCTTGCTGTTTGCGTTCGACTTGCTGGCGTTTACGGTTCAGTTCGGCGCGTCGTTCGCGTTCCCGTTGTAACTGCTGACGGCTTTGTTCGGCACGTTTACGTTCCAGTTCACGTTTTTGTCGATCCCACTGCGCTTCGCGTTGGTGTTGCTGTTGTAAGCGTTTCTGACGTTGTTCATATTCCCAACGCTGACGTTCTGTCATGCGGCGATAATCATAGTTACGGTCGTAATCCCGGTCATAACGATGATCATAGCGGCCATTGTAGTGACCATCTTCAGGGAACGCGACACAACCGACCGCTAAAAATACGGTCGCGCAGGAAACCAAGAGGAGTTTTCTAGACATGGTGAGCGTCCTTTTTCTATCCGGATTAGCAAAATCAATCCCTCTGTATCATCAAAATTGTCAATGACACCTTATAGAAATAAGATTAGCGTATATAAATTCTGAATATGTAGGCCGATGACTGGACTTCTATAACGAAATAGTCACTAAACTGCTGATCATGTAGAAAATGTGAAGAATGAATAAAAAAGGAAGATGATAGATGAGTGCGTATCAACAGAAACTGCAAAAAATCATTGATAACAGTCAGGGTACGGTGGTGCGAACACTCGATCATTTACCGTGTGTGGCGCAGGAATCACTGGCGCGCGCCTTGGGCTATCCTTATCAGTATCCGCAACTTGATCCCCTCATTAAATGCATGATGGCGGCCCAAATCAAGCAGGGGCGTATCGGTTTTATTGGCGAAAATCCGGCGCAATCACGTCAGGCTTTTGATACTCAGATGAAGGCGATCCGTAAACAGCCGACCTATGTCAAACGGGTCGAAGATTTACGTTTAAGCCTGCAAAGTGGCACCATTTCAGCTCGTTATTATCATCCTGCACCGCATAAAAAACTGCCGTTGATTGTGTTTTATCATGGTGGTGGTTTTGTGGTGGGTAATCTCGATACCCATGATGAAGTTTGCCGGCTATTGGCGCATGCCGCTCAGGCGCAGGTGGTCAGTGTCGATTATCCACTGACCCCCGAGGTTTCACCGACACAGCTGATTCAGTGCTGTGAAGATGCTTTGGCTTGGGTGTATCAGCATCGCCGTCAATTTAATATTCTGAAAAACCGTATTGCCGTGGCGGGTGACAGTGCTGGTGCCAATATTGCTACCGTGGTGTCACAGCGCAGTAAAAATACCGCCTATGCACCGCATGCCCAGCTACTGATTTATCCAGTGGTGGATTTTAAAAGCCGTCATCCGTCGTTCTTTGCCTATAAAGACGGTCTGGTGCTGACTGAGCAGGATATTGATTTCGTCACCGAGTATTATGCCTTACAGCACAATATGGCACTGGATGATGCCCTGATTTCACCGACTTACGGCAATTTAAGAAAACTACCGCCGACCTTTATTGTGACGGCCGGGCATGACGTGCTGCACGATGAAGCGGAAATTTATGCGCACAAGCTGCGTCAGCAAGGGGTCAAAGTTCAATATAAGGAATATAGTGACCAGACCCATGGTTTTATTAATTTAACCCCGGTTTCGCGCCGTGCCAAAAAACTCACGCTCGAGCTGGGCAAGAATTTCAGAAAATTCTGGGATCGACCACGCTTCTTTTAAAAGGAGTGACTTAAAAAGGCCGACTCAGATTTTTTCTGGTTTCACGTGGAACAGCGGTTTTGGTTTTAATCTGCGCTTCGGGGAATAACAGATCAAACTCCGGCACATAAAAACTTTGTAATAGTCGGGCCTGGGAAAAATCAGGAAAAATATCCTGGGTATTTTGCCATTCCACCGTTTTGAGTTTAGATAAACGGCCGCGAAATTTCGGACTAAACTGGTAGCGCTGGCCTTGCCAGGCCTGCTGAATGGATAAAAATGAAGCCGGAATATGGTGGCTATTGATATAAAACGAGGTGCTGTTTTTCGGCCGCTCCAGACAAATTGACATCTCTTGCTGCTGATGACGCACAATACAATAGGTGCGACCTTCTTTTTCCAGCCATTCAAATTCGGCCAGCTCTTTCGGAATGCCCCATAACTGCTGGCCATGCACTAAAGAGGCCTGAGTGGAGACATAAATCTTGGGGATGGTCGACAAGCGATGTTTATACAATAAAGGATGATCCATAATTAACAGTTCATCATACGGACCCACTGGCGAATCCTGATAACGGATCAGCATCACATTGACCATGCGTCCTAAAGGAGACGGGGCCAGCCGAAAACGCTTGGCTGTTTTCAGGAAAAAAGGGTTCAGCCAATAATTCAAAATAAAAGCATCGCCGTGTAAGCGCCAAGGCGGATGCGCAAAAATCTGCTTCTGGATATTGTTATTCATCTTATTCTCAGGATTTGAAAGGAACAGCTAATGTTTTCTTCATACTGAACAATTAATATAAGTGAAGCAAAACATCAAACCACGGATTCGTAAAGAAATGTTAAAACGTAGCGTTCTTATGGCCGCCAGCCTTGCCTTTAGTGCCTCTGCATGGGCTGCCAATTCAATGATTGAAATGAAAACTTCCATGGGCAATATTGAAATTGAACTTTTTAACGACAAAGCGCCATTGTCAGCAGCCAATTTTGAAAAATATGTCAGTAGCAGTTTTTATACCGGTACCATTTTCCATCGCGTCATTCCGGGCTTTATGATTCAGGGCGGCGGTATGGATGCAGCCATGGTGGAACGTCCGAATACCCGTCCACCGGTCAGAAATGAATCCTATAATGGCCTGAGCAATCAGCGTGGTACTTTGGCGATGGCACGGACCAATCATCCTGATTCAGCCAAAAGCCAGTTTTTTATTAATCTGGTCGATAACGACTTCCTGAATAAAAGTCCACGTAATGCGGGTTATGCCGTGTTTGGCCGTGTTACCAAGGGGATGGATGTGGTCGATAAAATTGCCAAAGTACCGACCCGCAATGTTGGTGTGCACCAGAATGTTCCGGCTCAACCGGTGAAAATCCTGAGTGTGAAGATAAAACCGGCAACGGCAAAAAATTAACGAAAATAAAAAGCAGAAATATAAATTAAATATTTCTGCTTTAAAATTAGAAGTTTATTTCAAAGATCGGGTAAAAATGCTCCATATTGGTGCATAAAAAAGAAACACTCGATAAAACAAGATGCTAAAAGCACTTGCGTGTGTAAGAAATTGTCCTATAATGCACCCCATACCGACGAGATACACGGTGATGAACGAGGCGGATCGCTGAGTTGTCGAGTGTTTTGAGTCCAGCTTCTGGCACTGATGAGGTGTTGGAAAGATCATTAAGAGATTATGAAGAACAACTTGTGTGGATTTTTACTGGTTGATTGATCGAAATTATTTTCATTGATTGATTGGTTTAAATTACTCGAAGTTTATTTGAGCGAAATTTAAGTCAGAAAATTGATGAGCCAAGTTTAAGAACTTTACTTATAAAGTTCGAAATGATTTTAACTG
>NZ_VPBE01000049.1:0-5692 GCF_013418895.1 Acinetobacter sp. YH12116
CGTAAGGGATCAAATGCGAAGAAAGCTCTTAAGGGTCTACCGCGATGTTGAACACGCAGTTCTTTCATATTGGTAAATTTAGACTCATACACAGTATCTACTAAAGGACGGCCTAAACTCGGTCCCTGCTGCTGTAGAACAACCAGGGCAGCTAGGACCTGCTCTTATGTAGGTTCATCTTGCTGTTCAAGCCACTGATTAAATAGATCTGTCGTAATGACTGTCCACATACCACAACCAGAATATAGATTATAGTCTATATTTTAGGGGGCATTATGTTTGTTTTGCAAATGAGAAAGGATAGGCAATAAAAAACCCCGGTATCCTGCCGGGGTTTTCCATATTTGGCGCTTAGATCTGACTCCTGTCTGATCTCACGTTCCTTGTTGTTCATCTTATTCTTTTTATCTGGAGCATCCTGCTCTCTATGTCTTCATGATAGGAAATTTCCAGTATTGCGGATAGCAGCAAAGGGCCGAGATTGGTATGAGCCAGGGCTTACAAAATAGCCTAAATTTTATCCACAAAAAATGTGGATAATTTTGGACATTGAGGCATTGATAAAATTTGAAAAACCTCAAAACTGACTATTTTTTAGTCAAATTTATTGGCAAGAAGTATCAAAACCGCTCATAAAAAAGCCGACTTGTTTCAAAATCGGCTTTTTGGTCATTTTTGGATTTTTCTATTTTTATTAAGTGGTTGATATTTAGATTAATATACAAGTGTACTTCGTATAACGCCCATTATGTTAAATAGAGGGAAAATCTATTTTTAAAGTGATAAAATTATTGCAGTTATTTTAAGAATAGCTGCTTTTGATACTTGATCATCTATCCTAATTAAAAACTGTTTTTTAATAATTTGGAATATAAATAAGATTTAGTTAAAATTAACATTATTCATATAAATTAACATTATGTATTACATTTACTAATAATTTAAAATAATTAGTAGAAAAAAATTATGTTTTAATTATTTCTTTGATTATATAAGTTGAGAGTAAAAAATGATTAATACGGAATTTTCAAAGTGTATTTCTGCATGTACAAACTGTTCACTTATTTGTACTGAATGTGCAACTTCTTGTTTAAAAGAAAAAGATTTAGAGATGATGCGTGAATGTATTCAACGTTGTCTAGAATGTGCAGATATTTGTCAGTTATGTGTGCGTATGCAACAACATAACTCACCTTTCCTCAAAGAGATTTGTGAGCTTTGTGCTAAGATCTGTGAATATTGTGCGGAAGAGTGTGAAAAACATTCACATGATCATTGTAAAAAATGTGCTGAGGCTTGCCGTCAGTGTGCAGAAGAATGTCGAAAAATTGCCATGTAAAATACTTCAATAATGTTAATTATATGCTCTAGACTAACATAATCATTCTGCTAGTCTAGAGCCTTTCCTAAAATTAACATAATACACCTTATACGAAGCCAAAAATGGGAGCTTTAAGCTCCCATTTTTAGTCTTTAATTCGCTTTTTCGCTTCGTCATAAACTATGCTATCAGCTCGTTTTCCGACGGTAATGAGCAGGATAACTACCTGATCATCTTTAACTTGATAGACAAGTCGGACACCAGCTTTTAATAATTTGATTTTATAGCAACCTGCAAGATCGCCTCTAAGCATATTCTTTGGAATATGTGGCTGCTCTATGACTTTGGCTAGTTTCTTTTTAAATTGATCTCGTATAGCAACAGGGAGTTTTCCCATTCTGCTGTAAAGTCCTTGTGACGTAAAAGCTTATAAGTCATCTAATGTGACTTCCTCAAACATCTCTTTAGGATCATTAATGCGCTTACGGACAAGAGCTAATAATTCTTCATCTTCTTCCGAAAGCAAAGCTTTTTTGACAGGCAGTTTCCCAGTCGTAGCAACATACTCAAGAATACTAGTGAAGAAATCAGTAGGTGCAATACCTTGCTCTTTAAGGATTGAATAAGATTTTTCTTTAAGGGCTTCATCGATCCTGAAGTTAACAGTAGCCATCATATTTCCCAAGTATTTAATGTACTAGGAATATTGTAATGCAAATTGCATTACAAGTCGTGTTATTCCCAAGTAGAAATGTCCTACCTAATAACCAAATAGAAATGTCCTATATGGACATTTCCAAGTCAAGCACAGGATTTAGATTTCGTTCTTGAATTGCTGTTTTCTGTGCACGTCTGCTTGGCATCTTTTGAGAACGATTGCGTTTATTTTGTTGTTCTAGTTCTTCATGCTGCTGTTGAATATGGGCTAATACAGAACCCAAACGTTTATTTTCAACAATCTCTCGCTGGTTGAGCTGACTTAATTTATCGAAGATGCTGTAATTGATTTTTCTTCCCTGATATTCAATCGCGACTGTACTATCCGGGTATTCCAGAAACTCAAGATACTTGCCAATCAATCTTTGGTTTTCTTCCGTGTTTTCCAGGAGATATACGCATTTATCATAAGTAATCGTCAGACTATTCGTGACTCTGCGGGGTTCACGCCAAGTAAAAATATCATCTAACTCTTCGGCTGTTTCAGTGATAGGCCGATGTAGATTCTTAGGATTAAAAGCCATCTTGGCGAACTTCTGATTGAACTGCTCAATGAAGCAGGGTAGCCAGGCATTGGCTTCGGCAATCGAACTGATGCCTTCCAGACGCATTTCTTTGATCAGACGGTCCTGAAGCGTTCTATTGGCTCGTTCTACACGGCCTTTGGCCTGTGGTGAATTAGCGAAGATAATATCGATATTCAGGGTGCTGAGTACGCGCCCAAACTGGGTAATCTTGGTGTCTTTCTTACTGCTTTGATTCACCCTGAAGACTGAATGTTTATCGCTGTAGAAGGCTAAAGGCTTACCATGCTGCTCAACATACAAACGTGTTGAAATCATATAGTCAAAGGTTGATTCCGACTCACAGAAGCGTAAATGCTGCAATTTTCCTGTAGCATCATCGATAAACACCAGCAGACAGCATTTAGCAGCGCGTCCTTCAAACCAGTCATGGTGTGAGCCATCGATTTGGATCAGTTCACCATAACAGTCCCGGTTATAACGAGGCTGATACGGGCGTTTCAGACGCTTGGCGCGAGGAATCCATAAATCGGCTGCAATCATCCAGGAACGCAGTGTTTCCACTGAAATATCAAAGCCATGAACGGTGGTGAGCTTTTCATGCGCTAAAGTGGGTCCGAAACCATGCAGTTGATCAGAAACAATATTGAGGCACTTGAGTCTGAGTTCTTCAGGAAGCCTGGAATTGCTGATTTGACCACGACCGGCATGGGCTAATGCAGCTGGGCCTTGAGCTTTGTATTTTTGCAATAAACGTCTGATCTGACGCTCTGAAATATGAAGTAGCTGAGCAGCTTGGGACTGGGTTATGCGTTGATCACTGATTTCCTGCAAGACCGACAATCGTTTAAGTTCTTTATCCGACATAGACACCAACATATCAAACCGTCCGCTAAGAAAATTGCAAAAGTGCATATTCTAAAAGCGGACATTTTTACTTTGGAGAAACCGGACATTTCTACTTTGGGCTTACAAGTCGACTTCGCATAACAGCCATTATGTTAAATGGAAGGAAGCAAAATAAGTTAACATTTTGCTTCCGGCCACATTAAGCTAGAGTTTTATTTAAATAAAGCTATTTAGTAATCATTAAATTAATTAAAATCTAAATCTAACACCAGCTCCATATAACCAACCTTTCTCAGAGTTTGATTCTATTTGCCACGACGTTTCATCATTACCTTTTGAATACTCATAGGCAATGTCGATATACGGCATGATCTTTTTACTGATTTCATAGCGAGTTTCAAACCCTGCGGTTGCACTGCTTAAACCAGTTTTTTTCGCATATTTAGAGTCATCACTAAAGATAGCATCCAACTCTAAATAAGGTTGAATAATCAACTTTTGCGTAATCAGAAAATCACGTTCCGTTTCTAGGCTAAAGCCCGCATAATTGTCTTCTCCCGCATAGAGATAAGCATCAGTTTCAAAGAAATATGGCGCCATACCATGTAAGCCAATCACCGCATCAACATTTTCTTCGGTGTCTTTGCGATGATCATTGAGTTCAACTTTTTCACTACGATAACGTGCACCAATCTGTGCATCCCAAAAGTCTGAAATCATACGGCTATATAAAAGTTTGGCATCATAATGTGCATCATGCGATTCTTCTTTATCGGCATGAATTTTAATAAAAAGCTTATTTTCATCTGTGCCAATACGGGTTTCAAACTCTGACTTTAAATCACCTGTGCCATCTTCATTGACAAGCCACTTATTGTCCACTGTCGTAATCGCATAAATTTGCGCACCGTGTTCTGAGCGATGATCATAATGCGAACTCTGCTGAGCATTCGCATCTGGTACATGATGTAAATGATTAACCGTAGATGTTGCCTGATGTTGTGCCTGATTCATTTGGCTATGGTTCATTTGAGAGCGATCCATTTGCATCGGCTGATTTTGACTAGAAGATGTAGCAACTGTCATTTTTTCAGGCGCACTATGATCTTCACCATTATGTGCCAAACTCACTGCACTGACCATCAACAAAGAGCTTGCTAAAACAGTTTTAGAAAAAAGATTAATGGTGCGCATGTTGATCTCCTTTCTGTACTTTTTGATCTTGCTGTTTCTCTGTTGATTTGTGATGCATTGGCTGATGACCTGCATGTTGATGGTTCATCGGTGCTGAATGTGCAGCATGATTCATTTTCCCCATCATCTGCATGTGTTGTGCATGCTCTTGTGGAGAATGCTGTGAATGATCCATCTCAGACATCGCTTGATGATTCATTGATGGTACATTTTTTCCATCAGTCTGAGCAGTTGAATGATGCCCTTCGTGCGCCAAACTTAAGCTTGTTAAACTCAATACCGCAACAGAAAAAAACGCTTTAAATACAAAATTAGTGATGTGCATGTCCAGCTCCTTTTTGCTCAGTTACTTGGTGAGTTTGAGTCGAATTTGTACCTTGAATTGGCGTTGTAGACACTTGTTCATCGCTAACATTTGCCACGATCAACTTGTTCATCATTCCTGCACTCATGTGATACAACAAATGACAATGGATTGCCCATTCGCCCAACTCATCCGCAGTTAATAAAGCAGTGACTGTTTTACCCGGTGGTACAATCAATGTGTGTTTATTCGGCATATCTACCGACTCTTGACCATTCTCCAACTGCATAAACATGCCATGTAAATGCATGGGGTGCGCCATCATACTGTCATTAATAAATTTGATACGGATACGCTCGCCATACTTCACTTTTAATGGCTCAGCATCGCTGAATTTTTTACCGTTAATCGTCCAAATATAACGCTCCATAGTACCGCCCAAACGCACTACTAATTCACTGCTAGCTTCACGAGTATCTTTTTGCGGTTCTAAAGATTTTAAATCACTATATTGCAAGGCTTTATTGCCCACAGGTGTAGATGCATTTGCCCAACCATAAACCACTTGATCATTTTCTTGTGGTTTTGCTGTGCCATGCTGTGAATGATCCATTTTCGAGTGATCCATGCCTTGCATATCGCCATGGTTCATTTTTGAATGATCCATTTTCGAGTGATCCATGCCTTGCATATCGCCATGGTTCATTTTTGAATGATCCATTTTCGAGTGATCCATGCCTTGCATATCGCCATGGTTCATTTTTGAATGATCCATTTTCGAGT
>NZ_VPBE01000004.1:0-211716 GCF_013418895.1 Acinetobacter sp. YH12116
TTACATGCAAAAGCATCAAGCTTAAGCAAAGTAACTAAGACCCGAACAAGTCCATAACAGTTGTGCTGGCGACAATAGCAAGAGTGAACCACCTGATCCCTTCCCGAACTCAGAAGTGAAACCTCTTAGCGCTGATGGTAGTGTGGGGTTACCCATGTGAGAGTAAGTCATCGCCAGCTCATTAATTCAAAATCCCCCTAGCTTAAACAGCAGGGGGATTTTTTTATGCAGAAAATTTGTGTGCTTAAGAAAGTGGAATTTTTCGAGGACTGTTCTCTCCGTTTAAATAAGCTTTTAATCGGTTGAAATTGAAGCCTCCCATTTAACCGGAACCGGCGTATACTCATAACATAATTGGAGTGTATATGTCAGATTCCCAAAGCCAGACTCAGCAAATTGAGCACGATTCTCCTCAGTTTAAGGCCATTCTTCTCTCTTTGTTTTTGGCCGGTTTTGCCTCCTTTTCTGCCTTGTACTGTGTTCAACCGATGATGCCGATTCTGGCCCAGTTCTTTCAGGTCAGTCCGACCCAAAGTAGTTTTCCCTTATCTTTTTCGACCTTTGCTTTGGCCGCCGCTCTATTATTTACCGGTCTGATTTCAGATCGGGTCGGGCGTAAACCGATTATGGTCGTGGCATTGTTCTCTGCGGCCTTACTGTTAATAGCCAGTGCCTTATTGCCACAGTGGTCATTTTTTCTCAGCACCCGTGTCCTGATTGGCATGGCAGTCAGTGGGGTGGCCGCGGTGGCAATGACCTATATTGGCGAAGAAATTGCGGCCAAAGATGTTGGCTTTGCCATGGGCTTATATATTTCAGGCACCGCAATTGGCGGCATGAGTGGCCGTTTAATTGCCGGAGTCCTGGTGGATTTTATTTCCTGGCAATATGCAACTTTAATCATTGGTGTGATTAACCTGGCGATTGCGATTCTGTTTTACTGGCTGTTGCCCAATTCCCGGAATTTCCAGTCCTATCCAATTCAATTGTCGCGTTTTAAACAGGCCTTTGCCAAAAATCTGGCCGATCCAAAATTAAGAATTCTGTTTCTTCAGGGCTTTATTCTAATGGGATGCTTTGTCTCGGTATTTAACTACATGAGCTATCATCTGCTGGATGCGCCTTTTGCTTTGCCACAAACCTGGATCGGGCTGATTTCTGTGGCCTATCTGGCTGGAATTTACAGTTCACCACGGGCAGCACAGTGGGGACAAAAGTTTGGCCGGGAAAAAGTGTTACCGTTGATGCTGCTGGTGATGTGGGCCAGTCTGGCACTAATGTTACTGAATCAGCTGGCGGTCGTGTTAGTCGGGCTGCTGATTTTTACCTTTGCTTTTTTTGCAGCACATTCTCTTTGTAGCAGCTGGGTGACGGTGCAATCATTACAGTATCGGGCGGTGGGTTCATCTTTATATCTGTTCTGCTATTACTTGGGCTCGAGCGTGCTCGGCAGTGGTAGCGGTCTGATCTGGGAGCGCTGGGACTGGCCTGGCTTATTGATCTTTATCGCAAGTCTGCTGTTGTTGGGCCTGATATTGACCCTATATCTGAAAAAATTAAGCAGCACTGCACCCACGGCACAGATTAAAAATTAAAAACTTGATTTTGTATAAATTATAATCAAGCAAGCCACTTGGAATTCATGCTAAAATACTCGGCTTTCATCTTTCGATCTTTTCTGATCTTCCATCTGCCAGCCGAGAATTGCTAGCCATGTCTACTGCTTATACCGCTCAAACCGCGCCGAAAGCGTTGTTTGATTACGACAAATATTGGGCGTCATGTTTTGAACCCGCGCCATTTTTGCCGATGTCACGCGAGGAAATGGACCAACTCGGCTGGGATAGCTGTGACTTTATTCTGGTCTGCGGCGATGCCTATATTGATCATCCATCTTTTGTATCCGGTATTATTGGCCGTGTGCTGGAAGCGCAAGGTTTCCGGGTCGGAATTATCGCGCAGCCTGACTGGACCAATGTCGAGGCCTTTCGTGCCTTAGGTAAACCGAATATTGCCTGGGGCGTCACCGCCGGCAATATGGACTCGATGATCAACCGTTATACCGCGGACCGCAAAATCCGCTCGGATGATGCCTATTCACCAGACAATGTCCCGAACAAACGTCCAGACCGTGCTGCAACCGTGTATTGCCAGCGCTGTCGTGAAGCCTTCCCGGATGTGCCGGTGTTGCTTGGCGGGATCGAAGGTTCACTGCGTCGTATTGCGCATTATGATTACTGGTCAGATAAAGTCCGTCGTTCAATTCTGATGGATTCAAAAGCCGATTTATTGATGTACGGTAATGGCGAGCGTTCCATTATTGAAGTGATGCACCGTCTGGCCAAAGGCGAAAAAATTACCGATATCACCGATGTGCGCGGTACTGCCTTTATTATCAATAAACATAACCGTGCGGCCAAAGCCAAGTTTGTCGAAATCGCCTCCAATGATGTCGATACCATTGGCCGTGTCGATCCGATCATCAACCCCTATGTGATGACCGAAGATATTGATGGCTGTGAAGTTGAAAAAGAAAAGGGTAACAGCTTAAGCCAGTACCAGAATTTCCAAAAAGAAATGGTGGCCAATCCGATTGTCCGTGAAGGCGACAACCTGGATGCCGATACGCAGATTGTTCAGCTGCAACCGGCCTCAAAAGCCATTAAGCATAAACTGCCACCACGTGAACTGGCGGTTATTCGTTTGCCATCTTTTGAAGACGTGGCTAATGATCCGGTGCTATATGCACATGCCAACCGTATTCTGCATTTGGAAACTAACCCGGGCAACGCACGTGCTTTGGTGCAAAAACACGGCGAGCGTGATGTCTGGATTAATCCACCACCAATTCCATTGACCACTGAAGAAATGGATTATGTGTTTGACCTGCCATATGCACGTCTGCCACATCCAGCTTATGGCGATGCACGTTTCCCGGCGTTCGACATGATCAAGTTCTCGGTGAACATCATGCGTGGCTGTTTTGGGGGCTGTACGTTCTGTTCGATTACCGAACACGAAGGCCGTATCATCCAGAACCGTTCGGAAGAGTCGATTTTGCGTGAAGTGGAAAAAATCCGTGATACCGCACCGGGCTTTACCGGGATTATCTCGGACTTAGGTGGTCCAACCGCTAACATGTACCGCTTGCACTGTAAAGATCCGGAAATTGAAAAGAACTGCCGTAAGCCGTCCTGTGTATTCCCAGGCGTGTGTCAGAACCTGCATACCGATCATGCACCACTGACCCAGCTATACCGTAAAGCACGTGCGATTAAAGGCATTAAAAAGATTTTGATTGGTTCCGGTCTGCGTTATGACCTGGCGGTACTGAATCCGGAATATGTGCGTGAACTGGTGACCCACCACGTTGGGGGTTATCTGAAGATTGCACCAGAACATACCGAAAAAGGTCCGTTATCGAAGATGATGAAGCCCGGTATTGGTACCTATGACCGCTTCAAGCAAATGTTTGATCGTTTCAGCAAGGAAGCCGGCAAGGAACAGTATCTGATTCCGTATTTCATCGCGGCGCATCCGGGCACCACCGACTACGACATGATGAACCTGGCGATCTGGCTGAAAAAGAATGGTTTCCGTGCCGATCAGGTACAGACCTTCTATCCATCGCCAATGGCCACCGCCACCACCATGTATTACACCGGTAAAAACCCGCTGGCCAAAGTGGCGCGTTATACCGAAGATGTTGATATTGTGAAAGGAGAGAAACGTCGTCGTCTGCACAAAGCCTTCTTGCGTTACCATGATCCAAACAACTGGCCATTGTTACGTGAGGCTTTAAAAGAGATGGGCCGTGCCGATTTGATTGGCAATTCCAAGCAGCATCTGATTCCGACCTATCAGCCGCAAGGCACGGAAGGGCAGTATCAGTCGGCGCGTAAGAAAAACTCGACCCTGGCCGGAGATTCACAGAAACGTACCGGTCAGCCTGGCAACCGTGGCCAAGGGCAAAATCAGGGTCAGTCGAATCGTCCGAAAAAAGGCCAGATGTTGACCCAGCATACCGGTTTGCCTCCACGTGAAACCGGCGAAAAACGTCCATTTGGCGGTGCAAAGGCCAAAGGTAAGTCTAAGCCAAAATCTCGTGCTTAAATCAGGAAAGGACGCCAAGTGCGTCCTTTTTCTGGTTCACATTTTGTCGGATTTGTCAGACAATCGGTTTGAAAAGAATTGTGAAGCTCATAAAAGTTGGTATACATTAGCTTGAGGAAAAACAAGGAGATGGTTTTTCCTGGAAACTTGCTCTGCAACAGACTGTCAGTGTTTATGCATCTTTCGTCAGCATTGGTTTAAGTTTCTTAAATTTAACCTATTTATAATAAGCAAAACGTTATACTTGTATTTGAAAAATAATCGGTGAGATACCGAATAAATTATAAGAATAGAGTATTAAAGGATTAACCTCATGACTGTTTATATTATTCTCGCAAGTCTTATTCTGGCAGGGTTGCTCATCATGGCGGCCAGGCATGCCATTCAGGCCAAACGCCAGACCGACAGTACCCTGAAACGCCGCGCTATTTTCAGTTTGAATGAGCAGCTGACCTATACCCGGCTGAAAGAAATTTTACCGACCCATACCGTGCTGACCCATGTGTCTTTTGATGCGCTACTGACCACCAAACTGCCGCGTACCCGCAATAAATACCGCAATATGGTGGCGGACTTTGTGGTGCTGGATGATGCTTATCAGGTACTGGCCGTGATTACCCTGGATGATACCCTGACCTTAAAACGTCAGCATATTCAGTATCAGAATGAATTGCTGCGGATGGCCGGTTATACCGTAATCAGCTTTGATCAGGTGCCGGAATATCAGCAGTTGCGTGAAGAATTTGGGTTACTGGAGGGCGCTGAAAATCTGGAGGCGCTTGATCTGCCAAAAAAGAAATTGGCGTTCTATCCGGCCTCAGCGCGCAGAATGGGCGCGTTGGGTTGAAAAAAAGCATCTAAACAGATGCTTTTTATCTCAAATTTTTATGGTTTAACCGCGACCACAGTCATTTCAACCAGGACTTCGGGCTGATACAGCTTGGCTTCCACACAGGTGCGGGGCAGCGCTTCAATATCGGCGACCCAGGCATCCCAGATTTCATTCATGGCAGCATAGTCCTGCTCGATATCTTTTAAGAAAATCATGACCGACATGATATGACTTTTATCGGTGCCGGCTTCAGCCAGTAAACGGTCAATTATCTCAAGGGTCTGGCGGGTCTGACCGCGAATATCCAGGCTGGTGTCTTCTGCTAGCTGGCCGGCCAAATGCACCAGATGGCCTGAAATGGCAATTTCTGAATAGCGCTGTGCGACATGTAAACGTTGTACGGTCATAACAAAATCCTGTAGATGGGCAAGCAGCACCTCGGCTGCTCTGGCAATGTGACTATATTGCCATGAAGCGCCAGTACAGAACACCAGCGCTGCCGGAGTTGGTACAGAAATCCATCAATCTTGTGGCGATTTTGATTTGAAAAATGGGAATTTTAGGACGCAAAAAGCCGGTGATCTGAAGGGAATAGATCGGGATAATGCGATAGAAAATCAGATAAAAAGAAGCAGGTTACAGCAAGGCGGGAGACGATACAGCCATCCATGGGAACGTCAGAGTTGTCCTGTAATATTCGGATAGATCATCACGCCAATCACAGGACAGCATGCTGAAAGTAAAGGTGATTTTCAGCATCTCAGCACATACATGGATAAATGTATTGCGCAGATAGATTACTCTAATTTTGCCCATTGTGAAGCGCATTTTGTATCATTTTTATTCTTTTGATCAATTCCTGCACAATTTTAAGCCTAAAGTAGACTGAGCTGCGGCTGCTGTGCTGGTGAAGACAGTTGATAAACCCCCACGCCAATCAGCCGGAACTGTTCCTGAGGCGAAATATGCATTTCCTCAATTAATAGTTGTAGCGCCTGTGCCAGCTGCTGCGGATGAGTAAAAATATGCTGAAAGCTTTTGCTGTGCTGCAACACCTGAAAGTTTTTCAGTTTCAGTTTGACTGACACGCCGCGGGCACAGAGCTGCTTTTTTTCCAGACTGGCCCAGACCTGTTGCAGCAGCTGTGGCCAGTAGGGCGTGCATTGGCTGAGGACATAATCATCATCAAAGGTGATTTCTTTGGAAATCTGCTGGCGTTTGCGTTCGGCCTGAACGGGGCGCTCATCAATGCCTTGTGCATATAAAAACAGGCGTTTGCCATATTTACCAAAACGTTGAATCAGCAGGCCTTCTTCGACCTGTTGCAGATCGCCCAAGGTTTCCAGACCCAAGGCCTTCAGCTTTTCCTGCATGACCTTGCCCACGCCCGGAATTTTCTTTAAGGGTAAATCCTGAATAAAGGTCTGCACCTGCGAAGGCTTGATCACGCAGAGGCCATTCGGTTTATGCCAGTCCGAGGCAATTTTGGCCAGAAATTTATTGGGTGCCACGCCGGCAGATGCAGTCAGGCCGGTGGTCTGAAAAATATCTTCGCGGATGCGCATTGCCACTTCTGTGGCGCTGGGGAGTTGCTGCAGGTTTTCGCTAACATCCAGATAGGCTTCATCGAGCGACAGCGGTTCAATGATTGCAGTATATTTTTGAAAAATTTGATGGATTTGTGCCGACACTTCCCGGTACTTCTGGAAATTCGGTTCCAGTACAATCACCTGCGGGCACAGTTTCCGGCCCTGACTCATTGACATGGCCGAGCGCAGCCCAAACACCCGCGCCGGGTAGGACGCGGCCACAATCACTGCACGCGGATGATGTGATGCCACCACCACCGGCAGATGTTGTAACTCTGGACGCTCTTTTAGCTCGACCGAGGCATAGAACGCATCCATATCAATATGAATGATTTTTCTCATGGCACCATCTTAACGCGCGACATCCGTGGCTGTCATTAGCGGATAAGCATACGGTTGATCGAGCAGCAGCACTTGGGTCTGTTGTTGTGCTGCGGCCTTGATCACGGTATTCAGACTCTTCGGGGTATTATCGGCCAGATGTGGTAAAAACTGTAGCGGCTGTTCTGGCGGCTGGAAAAAATCATCCCAATGGATGGGAATCAGCACCTTGGGTTTTAGGTGCTGCAAGGTTTCTGCCAGATACTGCTGCTGATACTGTTCCGGTTGCCTGGACAGCTGGGCAATGCCCAGAAACAGATGATCGACCTGTAGCTGTTTGAGCTGTTCGGGAATAAAACCGGTGCTGGCCTTGACCAGACTTTTATGACCTTCATATTCAATCAGATAGTCAAAGCTATGGCCTTCTTTAAACTCCGAAAACCGTGCCGGCAGGCTCAGTGGCTGCTGGATTTCCTCACCCAGATCATTATTCACTGCAGTTGGCGGAGTATGCTGGGACGGGAAAGCGGTGACAGTAAAGTTGCCAATCTGCATCGGTTGTAAAGGTACCAGCTGCTGTAATTGGCTTTCGGGCAAGTGAGCACCACGGGCAATATTCAGCGTGCTTCGGGAACCAATAATTTTAGCCTGCGGCAGCAATTGGCCAAGTAGAGGGACATCCAGAGCATGGTCATAATGCGAGTGTGTCACCAGAATGGCTTGCGTTCGTTGCAATTGATGGAGCTCAATCGCATGTTCAATCACGATAGGCTGGCTGTTAATTTGACCAAACATCAGCTGACTCAGACTCGGCCGGCTAAAGAAGCCATCAATCAACAGCTGTTGCTGGCCATCATCAAACAGTAAGGTCGATACGCCAAAGAATTTGACCGTGTAGCCCGCTGGTGCGGTTGCTGCCGGCTGATACAGCCACGGCTGGAAATCCTGCACTTTTCCGGAAGGCTGCAGTATATAGATGATGAGTGCAATCAGCAGTAACATCAGGCCAAGCAGACCTGACAAAATCTTGTATTTCAGTGTCATTCGCACAATATTCCTGTCAGCTTTTATTTTTATCTTGTTGGTATGAGTATTAAGGGGTTGTATCCACGCTATTTTTAGATGGTTCCACAATCTGGTTGGCCTTAAGAAACTGTTGCCAGTCCTGTTCATCGCCATAAAAGGCATTCAGATCGACCGGAGTGGCAATGCCGGTAATCTGGCCACGATTGCTATATTGCCAGAACAGCCAGTCGGGATTACCGCTTAAGGCCGGTTTACCCTGATATTCGCGTACCCACAGCGGCACCTGCGGGAACTGATTGACCAGTACAATATTATAAAAATTCCTGGAAATGTAAAAAATCGGCTGTTTGCCATAGTGCTGTTGCAGCGCGTCATGCATCACCCCAATTTCATGCAGCAACTGTTCCCGGGTATAGGTGTTGATGCAGTTGCTGTCGTATTCCAGATCAATCACTGGTGGCAAGCTGTTGGCCTGTTTCGGAACGCTGTCGATAAAATTCTGTGCCTGCACCTGACCATCACGACACAGCCGATAAAAATGATAGGCGCCGACCAGAAAGCCCTGTTCATGCGCGGCCAGCCAGTTGTCCTGAAATTTACGGTCTTTAAAATCGCCGCCTTCGGTGGCTTTTAAATAGACGAAACGGTATTTTTCCGGTGAAATCCTGTGCCAGTCAATCTGCTGCTGATGATGCGAAACATCAAAGCCCTGAATCGGATAGTCCTGTGCGGTGGCTGGCCGGGTATGCAGCACGCCCCAATACAGCAAGGCCGCCATCAGCACCACGCCGCAGATGGCAACCGCAGCATAGGTCAGGGGCTGGACAGAACGGCGGGCAGGGCGTGCAGACATAGGCAAGGCAGATCTTCAGGGTTCAATTTTGATCATAACGCGAAGCCTGCACGGCGGCTAGCATTCCACGCGGCTTTAGACCGGGGTGTTTTTCGGAATTTTCCAGAAAATCATTGCAGCCAGCAGGTTGATACTGCCCAGACAGATCAGGCTGGCATGAAAGGCTGCGACCACCTGCTCCGGTCCCCAATAGGCACTAAACAGGTTGACCAGCGTTCCGGCCAAGGCCACGCCAATACTCATGGACAGCATCATGATCATCGACAGGAAGCTGTTGCCGCTGCTGGCATCCTGCTGCGGCAAATCTTTTAGGGTCAGGGTGTTCATGGACACAAACTGCAGTGAATTAAGCAGACCAAAAATAAAGAAATGCAGCGCACGTAGCCAGATGGGTGTGTCGGCCGTGGTCAGGGCAAAACTGGCGATACAGGCCCCGACCAGCAAGGTATTGGTGATAAGTACCTGACGATAACCAAAGCGCTGAATCAGCTGGCGGATGATCGGTTTTGAGGCCAGCGAACCGAGTACGGTCGGAATCATCATCAGGCCGGTCACAAAGGGCTCAAAGCCAAAGGCCAGTTGCAGCATCAGCGGCAGTAAAAAGGGAATTGAATTGCCGGCCAGCCGGGCAATCGAGTTCCCAAGAATCCCGATTGCATAAATCCGGTGCCGGAACAGCTTGCTGCGAAACAGGGCATTCTGATGGGTATGCGCATGATAGGCATATAGGCCGGCACTCAGCAGACCCAGCAGAACCAGCGCAATGCTCCACCACAGCGAGTACAGCGGACTGGCCACGTTTTCAATACCCAGTGACAGCCCGACCATGGCAATCAATAACAGGATAAATCCCCAGAAATCAAATTGCGGCACGCTCGGCTCGGTAATATTTGGCATGGCTTTAAAAGTAATCAAGACCCCTAAAATGCCAATCGGCAGATTGATTAGAAAAATCCAGTGCCATGAGGCGACTTCCACCAGCCAGCCGCCCAAAGTAGGTCCAATTAAGGGGCCGATCAGACCGGCCAGACTCATCAGGCTCATGGCCGATAAAAACTGGGTGCGGGGAATGATTTTTAGCATCGCCAGACGACCAACTGGCAATAAGAACGCACCGCCAATGCCTTGCAGTACCCGGTAAAACAGCAGTTCATTCAGGCTGCTGGCATAGGCACAGCCAATGGAGGCCAGGGTGAAAATCACAATGGCGGAAAAATAGGTGTTGCGCACGCCAAAACGGTCGGCCAGCCAGCCACTCAAGGGAATGCAGGCCGCCACTGACAACACATAAGCCACCACCACGCTGTGCATTCGCAGTGGATCTTCCTGCAAATTCTCGGCAATGGCCGGCAACGCGGTGTTGATGATGGTGGTATCCAGGCCCTGCATAAAAAAGCCAATCGACACCAGCAGCACCAACAATCTGAATTCGGGTTGCAGGGCTTGATGGGTTGGCGTGGCAGTCATAATTAGCGGGCATGGTGGAATTTTGCCTAGTGTAAAACAATCTGGCGCGGATGTCGTATCTAAAGCGTTGCCGCGTGACGGCCTGACCCTGTCAGAAAACTGCAATCAAAACGTCATGGCACTGCAACCGGATGTTTATAAATTATTCATATTCTAAACACTATCAAATTAAACCTATGAAATTAAAATTGAAATCACTTTGGGTGGCCATGTTGGCCGTGGGGATGGCAGCGTGTAACAGTGATGATGATCAGGTCAGTCCCGCACCGGTTGATCCAACCCCAAATACCATTGAACTGAGCAAAATCGGGGCCTATCAGTCGGGCATTTTTGCAGAAAGTGCCGCAGAAATTCCGGCCTATGATGCCGCCAGCAAACGCCTGTTTGTGGTCAATGCGCAGGCCGGGGTGCTGGATGTACTCGATTTAAGCCAGCCAAATCAGCCGGTTAAAATTGCCGAGATTCAGGTCCATGATATTGCTGAAGGCGCGGAAGTAAACAGTGTCGCAGTGCATAACGGTATTGTGGCAATTGCGATTCAGGCTGCCGTCAAAACCGATCCGGGTTATGTGGCGCTGTATCAGGCCAAAGATCTGAGCAAACTGGCGCATGTGCAGGTTGGTGCCTTGCCGGATATGCTGACTTTTAGCCCGGATGGTCAAACCCTGCTGGTGGCCAATGAAGGTGAGCCATCGGACGATTATCAGGTTGATCCGGAAGGTTCAATTTCCGTGATTCAGCTGAGTAATTTAACAGCGCCTGTGGTTCGCACTGCAGACTTCAAAGCCTTTAATGGTCAGGAAGCGGCGCTGCGTGCCCAGGGCGTGCGTATTTTCGGGCCAAATGCGACCGCGGTGCAGGATTTTGAACCGGAATATATTACGGTATCGCAAGATGGCAAAACGGCTTGGGCCGCATTGCAGGAAAACAATGCGCTGGCCAAAATTGATGTGGTCAATGCCAAAGTACTGGCGGTGTATCCATTGGGCTTTAAAGACCATGGTCTGGACGGCAATGGCATGGATGTCAGCGATGCCGATGGTGTTGATGGAACGGGCAGTATTAAGATCCAGACCTGGGCCAATGTGCGCGGTCTGTATATGCCAGATGCAATTGCCAGCTTTGATGTGGCCGGCAAAACCTATATCGTGACCGCCAATGAAGGCGATGCGCGCGCCTGGGGCGAAGACACACCAGAATATTTTAATAACGACACCAGCAAAGGTTTTGTTGAAGAATGGCGAGTGAAACATCTGGTACATGCCGATGGCTTTTCCCGCCGTTTAGGCGATGATTTACCGGCGCACTTAAGCCAGCTGGCCAAAGGTGCCGAGCTGAATCCGGATAATTTTGGTTACTGCGGTGCCACGGCAGGCAATGCCGGTGACTGCCGTAAAGATCATCTGCTGGGTCGTCTGAATATTACCTGGACTGAAGGCTACCAGAAAAATGCCGATGGTACGCCAAAGCTGAATGAACGCGGCAATCTGGTATATGACCATCTTTATAGTTTTGGTGCACGCTCGGTCAGTATCTGGACAGAAAATAGTGCGCAAAATGGTCTGGAACTGGTCTGGGATTCAGGGGATGATTTTGAGCAGTACATTGCCGAGCATCATCCGGAAATTTTCAATGCCAACCATGAAGAAGCAGGCATGGATAACCGCAGTGACAACAAAGGCCCTGAACCTGAAGGCGTGACGCTGGGCCAGATTGGCAGCAAAACCTTTGCCTTTATTGGTCTGGAACGTGCTGGCGGGGTGATGGTCTATGATGTATCGACTCCATCTGCACCAAGTTTTGTGCAGTATCTGAATAGCCGTGAGATGAGTGCGAGTACTGAACAAATTGAGCTGGGGCAGGCCGGTGATTTAGGCCCGGAAGGTCTGGTCTTTATTGCGGCAAAGGACTCGCCTAATGGCCAGCCATTACTGGTGGTGGGCAATGAAGTCAGCGGCAGCACCGCGGTATATCAGCTGAACCTGAAATAAGTGAGCAAAAAAAGAGAAAGGGCACTACGGTGCTCTTTTTTTTATTTTAAATTTTTATTGTCACTAAAATGTCATAGAACTGAAATAGTATTGTCATCATTTTAAGCTAATGCCAGCCCGATAGGGGGTGGTGTTCCCTTTTTGAACATAGGCTTTGTTCTTATGACAATTGAACTTTTAATGGTAATCGGCTTCTGTTTGGCGGCCTATTCTATTGTCGGAAATGATGTACCTCAAACCTTAGGGACTTTTATTTCTTCTAACTCCCATCGTCCTTGGTGGGTACTGTGGGTGTATATCAGCAGTATCCTGGTTGTGGTCTTGGTCTATGGCTGGTATGCATCGGGCGTCGGTGATGCCTCTTATGGGCGACTGGAAACCATTCCGTTCCCTGAAGGCGGAATTACCTGGCTGTATATTGTGCCGCCGGTTTTACTGTTGCTACTGACCAAATATGGTATTCCGGTCAGTACCACCTTCCTGGTGTTGACCATCTTCTCTCCTGCGAGCCTGGGCTCGATGATGGTCAAGTCCATGATGGGTTATGCCGTGGCCTTCCTGGCGGCGCTGATCATCTATCGTTTTGTGGCCAACAAAATGACGGTGTACTTTAACCAGACCAAAGATCAGGAACATTCGACCAAATGGGTGATTCTACAATGGTTATCTACCGGTTTCCTGTGGAGCCAGTGGCTGATTCAGGATCTGGCCAACATCTTCGTGTATGTGCCGCGTCAGGTACCGTTTGAATTCCTGATGTTTGCCATTACGGTCTTTGTGATCTTGCTGGGGGTTATTCTGTACCAGCGTGGTGGTGCCATCCAGAAGATTGTCGATACCAAAACCGATGTTACCGATGTACGTGCTGCGACCATCGTGGACTTTATCTATGCAATGATCCTGCTGATTTTCAAAGAGTGGAGCAATATCCCGATGAGTACCACCTGGGTATTCCTGGGTCTGTTGGCCGGTCGTGAATTTGCCATCTCAATGATTGTGAACGGGGTCAGCAAATACCGTACCTCACGCAATGTCAGCAAAGATGCGATGAAACTGATGTTTGGTCTGGCCATGTCGGTATTCCTGGCGACGACTTTGCCATGGTTCTATAACCTGATTTCAGGCTAAGCATGAACTGAACATCAAGTACAAAAAAAGCGAGCTTCGGCTCGCTTTTTCTTTCTGGACTTTTGTGTTCAAGCGCTTTAAATGGCAACGTGCTGCGGTGCATCCAGATTATGTAATGCAGTCAGGATTTCATCGGCATGATTGCAGACAATCAGCTTGGCGCGGTGCTGCGGCGGCAGGAAGCCTTCAGTCACGGCATGGTCAAGTTGGGCAATCAGGGCATCATAGAAGCCATTGACGTTATAGAGCATCATCGGTTTTTGATGCTGGTTCAACTGGCCCCAGGTGGCAATTTCCAGAATTTCCTCAAAGGTGCCCAGTCCGCCCGGCAAGGCCACAAAGGCGCTGGCACGTTCGGCCATGAGGGCTTTACGTTCATGCATGCTGTGTACAATATGCAACTCGGTCAGACGATGATGGGCAATTTCATAATCCAGCATAAATTCCGGAATCACGCCTACAGTTTCACCACCGTGATCAACCACGGCATCGGCGACCTGACCCATTAAACCGATACTGGCGCCGCCATAGACCAGACCAAAGCCATTTTCCGCCAGACGGCGTGCCAGTGCCACGGCCTTTTCCTGATACACTGGTTTATTTCCAGAACGTGAGCCGCAATATAAAGCAATTAAAGGTTGTGTTGTTTTAGGAGAGGGGTGTTTTAAATTATCAGTCATTTTTACTACGCTATTCATGATTCTTGTTTCACCTTAACATGTTCTTTTTGTCTGCTCTAGCTTATGCAAAAAATATGACAAACAATGCCAGCGCCGTGCAGTGTGATTGCAAAGAATTGTTAAAGCATGCAGCACAACCGTGACCAGGCCAAAAAAAGAGTGATTCTGGCGCCAATCTTTTCTATACTGAAATTGTGTTTGACAACAATAGAACCGTCATGGGTAGTGGACACTATCGCACCATACAACAACAGCCGCTTTTAATCTCTTTTCTTTTTCCCTTTCATTCCCCAGGTTTTGAAACAGCCGGCCTTGGCTGTCGCACAGCCAAAACGGTATTCGTGGAGCATCGCCCATGATTTTTGAATGGATGTCTGATCCAGCCGCATGGGTGGGTTTGCTGACCCTGATTATTCTGGAAATTGTGCTGGGTATTGATAACCTGGTGTTTATTGCCATTCTGGCTGAAAAATTACCGCCGGAACAGCGTAACGCCGCACGGGTGGTCGGGCTGATTCTGGCTTTAGGCATGCGCCTGATTCTGCTGGCTTCAATTGCCTGGGTGGTGACTCTCACCAATCCGCTGTTCCATATTTTTGATCATCCCTTCTCCGGTCGCGATCTGATCTTGCTGTTTGGTGGGGTGTTCCTGCTGTTTAAAGGCACCATGGAGCTGCGTGAGCGTATTGAAGGCAAGCCGCAGCTGAAAGAAGAAAATCCGGTACACGCCACTTTCTGGATGGTGATTGTGCAGATTGTAGTGCTGGATGCGGTATTCTCGCTCGACAGTGTGATTACCGCGGTGGGTATGGTCAAAGAGCTGTCGGTGATGATGATCGCAGTGATCATTGCCATTGGTATTATGCTCTGGGCCTCTAAACCGCTGATGGACTTTGTTAACAAACATCCAACCGTGGTGATTCTGTGCCTGTGCTTCCTGATGATGATCGGTTTCTCGCTGGTGGTGGAAGGTTTCGGTTATCACATTCCAAAAGGCTATTTATATGCCGCGATTGGTTTCTCGGTGATGATCGAGTTCCTGAACCAAGCCATGCGCAAAAATCAGGAAAAAATGGTCACCACCACTGACCTGCGTTATCGCACTGCTTCCGCGGTGATGCGGATGCTCGGCGGCAAACCGAACGGGCCGGAACCGGAGCATCCAAGTCCGGAAGAAGTGTTGGCGACACGTGCTTTTGCCGATGAAGTCTTTGCCGAAGAGAACAGCGTCTACCATACCGTGATGGTGCAGGGCGTACTCAGTCTGGCCGAGCGTCCGGTAAAATCGGTGATGACCCCGCGACCGGAACTGGAATGGCTGGATTTAGATGAAGACCAGGACAGTATTCAGGCCCAGCTGATGAATACCTCGCATTCACGTTTAATTGTGGTGCATGGCGAGCTGGACAATATTGCCGGGGTGGTGCTGACCCATAAGGTTATGAATGAATTTATTGAAACCGGCGTACTGAATTTTGAAAAACATCTGCGCGAACCGGTGATTGTGCATGAAAATGCACAGGTGTTGATGGTGATGGAACAGCTGCGTCAGGCGCCGCTGCAAATGGCAATTGTACTGAATGAATATGGCTCGATTGAAGGTGTAGTCACCCCGATTGATGTACTGGAAGCCATTGCCGGTGAATTCCCGGATGAAGATACCCTCGACGCGGTTGCAGAAACCCTGGAAGATGGCAGCCTGATGCTGGATGGTTCGACTGATATCCGCCATGTCTCGTTATTGCTCGGTCGTGATCTGGTCAACGAGCTGGAAGAATATTCGACCCTGTCGGGTTATATCCTGTTCCATCTCGGCCGTTTGCCGGAAAATGGCCAACGTCTGCTGGCTGATGATCATATTTTTGAAGTGGTCACCATGGACGGGCATAAAATCGAGAAGGTGCATGTGCTGCCACAGCCGCCAGCCGAGTAGCACTCAGAATATTCCTGTTTTCAGCTCCAGTTCCGTTAAAATAGCCTGCATTGTCAGGCTATTTTTTTGGAAAATATTTATGTCAGAACAGCCTTGTCCTTGTGGCGCTGGGTTTTATCACAGTTGTTGCCAGCCTTTGCTTTTAGGTCAGCAGCAGGCCCAAACTGCCGCTCAGCTAATGCGTTCACGCTATAGTGCCTTTGCCTTGCAGCAGATTGATTATATTGTCAAAACCACCGCACTTGGTCAGCAGCAGGCTCTGGATGTGGCCGCTATTCGGGACTGGAGCAGCGCCAACCAGTGGTTAAAACTGGAAATCGTAAGTGCTCAGGAAAAGCTGGACAAAAGCCATGCCCAGGTCGAATTCAAGGCCTATTATCAGGATGGCAACCAGCCGCAGATACATCATGAAGTGTCGCATTTCGTCAAACATCAGGGTGTGTGGTATTTTCTTGATCCGACCACCGATCAGCAGATCACCATGAAACAGCCCTGTATCTGCGGTTCGGGCAAGAAATTTAAGCAATGTTGTGCGCAATTTTTATAACATTTGCCGTATTTTCGCTTATGATAACGCACATCAATTCCCCTAGTGAAAGAAGGGCAGTTCATGTTGCTGTTGGTCATTTATATTATTGCCATTACTGCAGAAGCAATGACAGGTGCATTGTCGGCAGGACGGCGAAGCATGGACTGGTTCGGGGTGACCCTGATTGCCTGTGTCACCGCACTGGGCGGCGGCTCGGTACGTGATGTATTGCTGGGCCATTATCCTTTAACCTGGGTCAAGCATCCGGAATATCTGGTCCTGACCTGCGCGGCAGCCTTTGTCACCATTTTAATTGCCAAATGGATGCGCCATCTGCGTTCCATCTTCCTGGTGCTGGATGCCTTGGGCCTGATTGGCTTTACCATTATTGGCTGCCAGATTGCGCTGGAAATGGGCCACGGTTTTGTGGTGTCGGCGGTGGCCGGTGTGCTGACCGGCGTCTCGGGCGGGATTCTGCGTGATATTCTGTGTAATGATGTGCCGCTGGTGTTCCGCCGTGAGCTGTATGCCAGTATCTCTTTTGTGTCGGTGATCTGCTATTGGGTCTGTATTGAAATTGGCCTGTCGCTAGAACTAACCGTTATCGCCACGCTGATTTTTGGTTTTACCTTACGTTTAATTGCGATCTATTTTGGTCTGGAAATGCCAAAATTCATTTATAAGGATGATGATGAGCAGTCGGCCTCATCCAAAGATGCCTCCTAGCCACAAATCTCCTATAAATTAAACGGCATGACCGCTATCCAGATAGCGGTCATTGTCTTTAAAATCAAAGCTGATTGCTGTTGTCATAACAATAACCAGGCGCGCCATCCGCGTTTTCCTCTCCACCCTGTCAGAGCGTTTATTATGGATCTAGTTTCTCGTGTACAACGCTTACCGATTGGTAAGTTCCACTATACCTTGCTATGGGTTATCGGACTGGGCTGGATGTTTGATGCCATGGATACCGGTTTAATCTCCTTTATTCTGGCCAAAATGGCGGAAGACTGGCAAATGAGCCCGGCAGAAAAAGGCTGGGTGGTGTCAATTGGTTTTGTTGGCATGGCCATTGGTGCGGTGTTCTCCGGCGGGTTGGCCGACCGGATTGGGCGTAAAACCGTATTTGCCACGACCCTGGTGATTTATAGCCTGGCCACAGCGGCCTGTGCCTTTGCCCCAAATTTAAGCTGGTTACTGTTTTTCCGCTTTATTGTCGGTTTAGGGCTGGGCGGGCAGTTGCCGGTTGCGGTGACTTTGGTCAGTGAATATATTCCGGCGCATGTGCGGGGCCGTTTTATTGTGCTGCTGGAAAGCTTCTGGGGGCTGGGCTGGCTCTGTGCGGCGCTGGTGTCTTATTTTGTGATTCCGACCTTTGACTGGCATATGGCCTTTTTAATTGGTGGTTTGCCGGCGCTCTATGCCTGGGTCATCTGGAAAAAAGTACCGGAATCGGTGCCGTATTTGATTAACCGCGGCCGGGTCGAAGAAGCGCACAAACTAGTACAAAGTCTGGAACGCCGCTGCGGTGTCGAGGTGATTGAACAGCTGGAAGTGAAACCGGTGGCCGCCAAACAGAATATTTCTTTTGCCCAGCTGTGGTCGGGGCCATTTGCGCGTCGTACCCTCATGCTGTGGCTGATCTGGTTCGGCATTGTCTATTCCTATTATGGCATTTTTACCTGGCTGCCAAGTCTGCTGGTCAAGGAAGGCTATACTATTGTGCAGTCCTTTGAATATGTGCTGATCATGATTCTGGCGCAGTTGCCGGGTTATATTGCGGCGGCCTGGCTGGTAGAAAAACTTGGCCGCAAAGCCACACTGGCCGGCTTTATTGGGCTGTGTGCGGTATCAGCCTACTTCTTTGGACAGGCCAGCAGCGTCGGCATGATCGTGTTCTGGGGTTGCCTGATGTCCTTCTTTAACCTAGGCGCCTGGGGTGTGCTGTATACCTATACGCCGGAACAGTATCCAACCAATATCCGTGCCTTTGGTTCCGGCTGGGCTTCAGCGGTGGGCCGTATGGGCGGTATTGTTGCGCCTTTGGTGGTGACCCAGATGATGGTGATGCACAACGGCTTTAGCTATGTATTTATGATGTTTACCGCGATGCTGCTGGCCGTGGCACTGGTGATTGTGCTGCTGGGTGAGGAAACTCGCGGCAAGACCCTGGAGTCGATTGGTTTATAAGCAGCCGCTTATACAGATAATTCAAGATGCGCTGGCTATTGTGCCGGCGCATCTTTTTTATTTCTGGAATATGTTTTTCAACGTGCAGTCAGGCTTGTGCATTTTTCAGTTGATTGACGCGCCTAAAATGGATATTTTTACGCCATAAGACATAAATTGTCGCAGAGTGTGATCGGCTACCCTTGTGCTGGCCGCGGCTGCGGCATAGCATAAGAACGTCAAAACTATAACGCATTAATTTAGGATTACAGGTTGTTATGACAAGCCTCGCGCATCATGCGACAGAAAACCGTTCCGTAGCAGAATTTACTGAACAAGCATATCTCAGCTATGCCATGTACGTGATTATGGACCGTGCATTGCCTCATATCAGCGATGGCCTGAAACCGGTACAGCGCCGTATCGTCTATGCTATGAGCGAGCTGGGTCTCAAGCCAAGCAGTAAACCAAAGAAATCTGCACGTACGGTCGGTGATGTGCTGGGTAAGTACCATCCGCATGGTGACTCGGCCTGTTATGAAGCGATGGTGTTAATGGCGCAGCCGTTTAGCTATCGTTATCCATTTATTGAAGGGCAGGGCAACTGGGGTTCACCGGATGATCCAAAATCCTTTGCCGCAATGCGTTATACCGAAGCCAAATTATCCGCATATAGTGACCTGTTACTGTCTGAACTCGGTCAGGGCACCTGCGACTGGCAGGACAACTTTGATGGTTCCCTAAAAGAGCCAGTGACCTTGCCGGCACGGGTTCCAAATATCCTGCTCAATGGCACCACCGGCATTGCCGTGGGTATGGCCACCGATATTCCGCCGCACAACTTGCGTGAAATCATTAAAGGCACCATCGCCCTGATCCGTAATCCGAATTTAAGCGATAGCAAGGTTGCAGAATATATTCCTGGCCCGGATTTACCGACCCGGGCTGAAGTAATTACCCCGCCAGATGAACTGTTAAAGATTCAGACCACTGGACGCGGCAGTTATCGCATGCGTGCGGTGTATACCATTGAAAAAAATGAAATTGTTATCAGTGATTTACCGTATCAGGTCTCTGGCTCAAAAGTCATTACCCAGATTGCTGACCAGATGCAGGCCAAAAAGCTACCACTGGTGACCGATGTACGGGATGAGTCGGACCATAAAAATCCGACCCGTCTGGTGATTGTGCTGCGTTCCAACCGGATTGATGCCGATGCAGTGATGAGCCATCTGTTTGCAACCACCGATCTGGAATCAAGCTATCGGGTCAACATGAACATGATTGGTGCCGATGGTCGTCCACAGGTGAAATCGATTCGCCAGATTTTATTGGAATGGATCGAGATTCGTAAACATACCGTCACACGCCGCCTGCAATATCATCTGAACAAGATTGAAAAACGCCTGCATATTCTGGCCGGCTTGCTGATTGCCTATTTAGACATTGATACCGTGATCCGCATTATCCGCGAAGAAGATCATCCCAAAGCAGAGCTGATGGCGCACTTTGGTATTGATGAGATTCAGGCTGAAGCCATTTTGGAACTCAAGTTGCGCCATCTGGCCCGACTGGAAGAAATGGAAATCCGTCGCGAACAGGAAGAACTCGAGGCCAAAGCTGCCACAATTCGTGAACAGTTGGCCAATCCGGAATCATTAAAAAACCTGATTATTACGGAGTTAAAAGACGACGCCAAAAAGTTTGGTGATGACCGCCGTTCACCAATCGTGCAGCGCGCTGAAGCCACTGCCATTAATGAACAGGACATGCTGCCGGCTGATCCGGTAACCGTGGTGCTGTCTGAAGCTGGCTGGATTCGCTGTGCCAAAGGCCATGATGTCGATGCCGAAAACCTGAATTTCCGCGCTGGTGACCAGTATTTAAGTCACGCCCAAGGCAAATCCAACCAGCGTGCCTATGTGCTGGATGACACCGGACGCAGTTATGGTGTGGCCATTAACAGCCTGCCATCGGCGCGTGGTTTGGGTGAACCGCTCAGTTCACGTTTATCACCGGCCAGCGGGGTCGGCTTTAAACAGGTGTTTGTGGCAGAAGATCAGGCTGAAATTCTGGTCATGAGCAGCAAAGGTTATGGCTTTAAAACCCAAGCCAAACAGCTGGATACCAATGCCAAAGCCGGTAAGGCTTTCCTGAGCCTGTCTGAAGGCGCCAGCGTGATGAATCTGCAAACTATTGAGCAGTTCAGTCATGTTGCGCTACTCAGTTCTGCCGGCCGTTTACTGATTGTTGATCTGGCAGAATTACCGGTGCTGAACAAAGGTAAAGGTAATAAATTGATACAACTTGAACCGAAAGATCAGATTGTATCCATGACAATGCTAAATTTAGATGAAATAATTCAAGTGTTTGCAGGACAACAGCAGTTAAAATTAAAAGGTGATGACTTACAGAAGTATATCGGTAAGAGAGGAACTAAGGGACAGCTTTTACCACGGGGATATCAAAAAGCAAATAAACTGTTGATTCAGAGATAAGACTAGCGTTGTTTACATAAAATACGTTATATATGAATCGAATTCGTGAAAATGGATCCACTGCTGTACATAAACAAGCCAAAAAATGAAGTGCGGCAGTGTATAAAACAGTTGAATACTAAGGATTACTGATTGGAGAGATTGGCATTATGGAAAAAATTTGGTTTGAAGAATACCGAAAGACAGGGATTCCAGAAACTGTAGAGTTGCCACCGGAGAATACGTCACTGGTTGATATCTTTGAACGTAATTTCCAGAAGTTTGGTTCACGTGATGCCTTTATCTTTATGGATAAAGTGCTGACCTTTGCTGAACTGGAAGACGCAAGCCGTAAATTTGCAAGCTATTTGCAAGGTCTGGGCTTGGCCAAAGGCACACGTGTTGCAGTGATGATGCCAAACGTTCTGCAATATCCAGTGGTGGCGTTGGGTGTATTCCGTGCCGGTCTGGTGCTGGTGAATGTAAACCCGCTGTATACCTCACGTGAACTTGAGCATCAGTTAAATGACTCTGGCGCAGAAGTGCTGGTGATTATTGAAAACTTCGCTTCTGTATATCAGGCGATTCTGGGTAAAACCCCAGTCAAACACGTTGTGGTTGCTTCTGTGGGGGATATGCTTGGTACCTTAAAAGGTACTTTGGTGAACTTTGTCTTACGCTCAGTACGCAAACAGATTCCAGCGTGGGACCTTCCGGGTCATGTCAAGTTTAATGCAGCCATGTCGAAAGCCAATGTCAGCAACTACAAGCGTCCAAGCCTGACCCTAAGTGATACGGCAGTACTGCAATATACCGGTGGTACGACAGGGGTATCTAAAGGTGCTGAACTGACCCATCGTAACCTGGTTGCTAACCTGTTGCAGTGTGACGGTATTTTCCAGAGCAAATTCGGTGCACAAGATGGCCAGCCAGATGACCGTATTTTCTGTGCTTTACCGCTTTATCACATCTTTGCTTTCATGGTGTGCGCACTATACGGCATGTACAAAGGTCAGGCGAACATTCTGATTCCTAACCCGCGTGACTTACCTGCGGTGATGAAAGAATTACGTAAATACCAGCCAACATTCTTCCCTGCGGTGAACACCTTATTCAATGCACTTGTGAACAATGAAGAGTTTAAACAGCTTGATCACAGCCGATTGAAAATGGCGATGGGCGGCGGTATGGCTGTATTACCATCTACAGCGGAAGCCTGGAAAAAAGTGACTGGCACCAACATCATTGAGGGTTACGGTTTATCTGAAACTTCACCGGTGGCTACCGCGAACCCGCCAGCGTCTGAAGCCTTCAGTGGCACCATTGGTATTCCATTGCCATTAACTGAAGTGGCAATTCTGGATGATGCCGGCAATGAAGTAGCATTGGGCGAGCAGGGTGAAATTTCAATCCGTGGTCCACAAGTCATGAAAGGCTATTGGAACCGTCCAGATGAAACCGATAAAGTGATGGTAAATGGCTTCTTCCGTACCGGTGATATCGGGGTGATGGACAGCCGTGGTTATGTGAAGATTGTTGACCGTAAGAAAGACATGATTCTGGTGTCTGGCTTTAACGTTTATCCATCTGAAATTGAAGAAGTTGTAGCGAAGCATCCAAAAGTGCTGGAAGTGGCGGCAATTGGTGTGCCAGACGAGAAATCAGGTGAAGTGCCGAAACTGTTCGTGGTGAAGAAAGATCCATCGCTGACCACAGAAGAAATTCTGGCCTTTGCCAAAGAAAATCTGACCGGTTATAAACGCCCACGTTATGTGGAGTTTATTGATGAACTGCCGAAGTCGAACGTCGGTAAAATCTTGCGTAAAGATTTACGTAAAACCGCTTAAGACTGTCATGAAAAAGCGCCGATTGATCGGCGCTTTTTTTATTTCTTTTGCGGGCTTTATTTTTTCATTAGCCAGCGGTCGAAGTAGGGACGTCCAACCCCCATCACCCCGAGGAAAATAAACATTGAGCCAAACTGACGGCTAAAACCGGAGGAATGGAAGCTGCCATAACTTAAAATATTATCAATCAGGCAATACACCAGAATTACGGTCACCCAGTGCCATAAAGGTAGACGTTTAATTCCCACAGCATACAGGGCCACCCACAGCACCACAAAGGTAAACAGGGTCGACCAGATATTCAGGTTGGAACAGATGACCGTTAATAAAAAGGCCACAATGGGAATCACAATTTTTAAGGCCCGATCGACTTGCAGCTGATGCTGGCGCTGTTTTTCAAGTACATCGAACATTTCTTTTTGATCAGGATTGACCATCATGAATCCTACACAATGAATAAAAACACCCTATTTAACAAAATTTATGCTTAAAACACCATGCTATGATAAAGTTTTGAAGAATTCCGATGAGAAAAAATAGATGCAAAGTATTAGTGGAATCGTCTATCTGATTCTAATCGCCTGCCTGTTACCTTATTTATTTGCAGTAATTGCAAAAATGGCTGGCGGCTTTAAATCTGAAGATAATCAAAATCCACGTTCTTTTTTAGCCAATACTACCGGTCTGGCGGCGCGTGCCAATGCTGCCCAGCAAAACAGCTTTGAAAGTCTGCCGCTGTTTATTGCCGCCATTTTACTGGCCGAATATATGGTGATTCCGCAGTTTATTATTATGACCTTTGGCATTGCCTATCTGGTGTTTCGTCTGCTGTACGGGCTGTGTTATCTGGCCAACTGGGCGACGTTGCGCTCGATTATCTGGTTATTATCGTTACTTTGCCCGATCTGTTTATTGCTGCTGGTGATTAAACTGACCGCGTGATTGCACAGCAAAATATCTATTTTTATGTCATGAATGTATAATCGCGAAGTCATTAATAGCCGAAACCCGTTATAATTGACGCGGTTTAAAAAATTTAATTTGTGAAAGAGTGATGCTATGAGCTACAGCAATATCCCAGCGGGTAAAGATGCGCCAAATGATATCTATGTAATCATTGAAATTCCTGCCAATGCAGCGCCAATCAAATACGAAATTGATAAAGATTCTGATGCGTTATTTGTAGACCGTTTCATGGGTACTGCAATGTTCTACCCAGCAAACTACGGTTATGTACCAAATACTTTGTCTGAAGATGGTGACCCATTAGACGTATTGGTGGTAACACCACATCCGGTTGAACCAGGTTCAGTAATTCGTTGCCGCCCGGTCGGTAAATTGAACATGGAAGATGATGGTGGTATTGATGCGAAACTGATCGCGGTACCGCACGACAAATTGACTCCAATTTACAAAGACGTGAAAGAATATACCGATCTTCCACCGTTACTGATTCAACAGGTTGAACACTTCTTTGCTCACTATAAAGATTTAGAGCCAGGCAAATGGGTGAAATTGACCGGTTGGGAAGGCGCAGACGTTGCCAAAGCTGAAGTATTAAAAGCGATTGAAGCTGCAAAATAATACGGCTTTTCCCCCTCACTGATCTGTCTTGTTTAGTGAGGACGCCATAAAAAACCTGCACAGTGTGCAGGTTTTTTTTGATTTAGACCGTCGTCGGGAAATTAGAATAATTTCACTGGGATGTCTAGGAATAAACGCCATTCATTGGTGTCACCAATGTAGTTATTTTGGTAGTCATCACTTGCACGGTAATAAGAATGACGTACACGTAAGCTGGCATCTTTAGCAAAGCCAGATTGAACGGTGTATTTCACCTGGTTAAAGAATTCACGTTCTTGTGCATCATCAGTTAATAACATTGAACGGTCGGTAGCTGTTGGTACATCAATATCCCAACCATATACAAAGGCTGATGTCCAAGTTAAACCAGGAACATTCATTGCAGCAAAGTCATAAGTGTATTGGAGTTGTACAGATTTCTCATCGTTACCAATGAAATCAGACAGGTAGGAGTTTGGCATATAAATGGTTTGGCCACCATCTGCAACACCTACACCTAGGTTATAGTCATAACCTGTATTACCTGTATTTTGCTGGTATGCCACCATAATATTGTGTGGACCAGTATTATAGGTGGTTGAAAGTGCCCAAATACTGTTGCTTAAGTTATTAAAGTCATTTGAAGTATGCGAGTAAGTGCGAGCAGTGCCGTCTGCCTTTGCATCCCAATCAGTGTGGTAACCGCTAAAATCAAAGGTCAGGCTGCTTTGGTTTGCCAATGGATGCTTATAGTTAACATTGGCATAGTGACGCTCTAAACGGTCTTTATTGTCTACACCAAAATACGCTGTATTCAGCTGATCATTCACCTGATAACGTGCACCCCACACAATGGCACGATCTAAATCATTTTGATCGGTGGCAATCTGGTCAGAGAACTGGTTTTTGGTAAATTTACCGGCAGTTAATTCCAGGCCATTAATTTCACGGCTCGTGGCTAAAACACCAGTGAAATATTCTGGAACTAAACGCGCCGTGTTGCTGGCCAATACCGGCAGGTCTAGAACTTGGGTACCGTAACGTACTTCAGTATTGGAAATACGTGCTTTGACATTGACACCACCACGAGCCCACTGGTCATATGGTTCGCCATTGTTGTCATGTGGAATCATGTTATTGCCAGCGTTGTTATTGCTGCCCAGTTTAAATGACCAGTCGCCTACGGCACCCACACCCACGCCTACAGTGCCTTGGGTATAACCAGATTCAAGTTGAACAATTGCGGTTTGTGCATAAGAGCTTTGATCTTTTACACCGTTAGTTTTGTCACGGTGAATAAAACCAGTACGGAATAATACCGAACCTTCTGCACCTTCAACAAAACCTTTAGCTTCGCTTTGCTCGCTGGCAACAGCTGTAGAAATTAAAGCAGCTTGTACCAGTACTGCTAATGTTAATTTTTTCGCGTTTAGCATTGGGAGAGAGCCTCATCCAGAATGTTATGTTTCAATTTGTTTAAAAAGAACTCAGAAACCGGAAGAATTTTATAGGGAATTTGTAAAAAAGATACCGTTTTATCCATTTTTCTTTGAGAAAAATGCAAACGCTAGCGTATACAGTTTCAATCCTTGCTCTTGTAAAACACCCTTCCTGGGTCATATTGCAGAAAATTTGCTTCTCAAAACAGGAAGGCAATTTTCGCGCTTTAATGTACTGTGTTTATACTTTTTATTCAAAAAATAATTTGTGATTTTACGGTTTTAGACAGTGTGAAGATGTGGGAAATTTGGCACTTTGCTGGGAGTAGAACGTACATACAAGATTTATCTCGCTGAATTTTTTATGCATTTCGTTGAAGCTATGATCAGAACATCCTCGTGAATCAGTGCATTCTAGTAGAATACAAGATTGCACTTTTTTTAAGCAGTAAAAAGGCTTTTGCATGATTAAGCGACTCAAAATAGCGCATGATGTAAGCAAATATAAATGATCTGGTTTATCTCCCAACGCAGCGAAAGGATCAGCACATCAGTGGGATTGAAAAAGTATCATGCTGTTCTTAAGTTTTTATCTGATATTAAAAGTTTATATAAAATAATAGGTTGAAACTAGTTAAAAGAAAATTGAAATTATTTTTTTTGAACAGATGCCAGTGTTGGCATAGGGATTGCTATCTCCTGTGTGAGTGAAACAAATACACAAAAGCATTGAAATATGCAGCAGGGGATCAAACAATGAAATTTTCTATCAAAACACTTTCACTGGCGCTTGTTGCCGTAACTGCCAGCTTCAGCGTGGCTGCAGCAGAAGACACTTCGGCATCTGCTTTATCGTTTAGCGGTACTGCAGCGCTGACTTCAGATTACCGTTATCGTGGTCTGACCCAAACCTTTAATGATCCTGCAGTACAGGCCGGTTTCGCGCTGTCACATGCATCTGGTGTATATGCCGGGGTGTGGGGCTCGAATGTCGATTTCGGCGGTACGGCCCATTTAGAGCTGGACCCATATATCGGTTATGCCACAACCTTAGATGGATTTGCGAGCAAGCCATTACTGGATGTGGGCTTATGGTACTACGCTTATCCAAGTGAAAGTGATTTAAACTGGTTAGAAGCCTATGCAAAACTTGGCTTTAATGATGTGCTGGTCAAAGATGCCAGCTTGCTCACCGCAGTGAACTACAGCAATGACTTTTTAGGCGCAGATTTAGATGCCTGGTATTTCAATGCTACCTATAGCGTGCCTTTTGGTGCGACCGGTTTTGGTGGAGTGGCGGCTTTAGGCTATACCGTGGCAGATGAAGAGATTTTTGGTGATGATGACAGCTATGTGGACTGGAGATTGGGCGTAACTTATGCCTTTGCCGGTGTTGAAGGCTTAACTGCAGAACTGGCTGCGGTGGGTTCAGATATTGACTATGGTCCAGGAACACCCGATGCGGTTGAGCGTGGCGTAGAAACAGGTGCAGTCGTGACATTGACCAAGGCATTCTAATTTAAGGCTTCACATTGAAAAAATAGCCCATTTGAAATGGGCTATTTTTTTAGCTTGTTTTTAATGATGCGTTTTATGGGCTGGACTGCGCCCGATAAGACAGCGCTTCCGATAAATGAGCAGTTTGAATCTCGCTACTTTCGGCCAAATCGGCAATACTGCGCGCCACTCTTAAGACCCGATGATAGGCGCGAGCCGACAGGTTTAAGCGCTGCTGGGCCAGATCCATCATGTTCTGTGCTGGTGTGGCTAAGGCAGCAAACTGTTCCAGCTGTTTTGGACTTAAGTTCATATTCAGCATACCTTGGCGTTGCATTTGCCGTTCATAGGCCTGAATCACCCGCTGGCGAACCGTATCTGAGTTTTCCACCGCAGTTTTATCATGTAACTCATGGGCCTGTAATGGTGGTACATCAATATGCAAATCAATCCGGTCCAGGAGTGGGCCAGAAATCCGGTTCTGGTAGCGTTTAATACTTTCTGCGGAACATTGGCAGCGAATATCCTGATTAAACGCATAGCCACACGGGCAGGGGTTCATCGCCGCAATCAGCTGGAAACTGGCCGGAAAGGTAATCTGCCGCGATGCCCGGGAAATTACAATTTCCTTGGATTCCAAGGGCTGCCGCAATACTTCCAGCACTTTACGGTCAAACTCCGGCAGTTCATCTAAAAACAGCACACCTAAATGGGCCAGGGTAATTTCGCCCGGTTTTGGATGTGAGCCACCACCGACCAGCGCAATCGCTGAAGCGGTATGATGCGGGGCGCGAAATGGCCGCTGTCCAAAGCGATGCGGGGTATTGGCAATTGAATAAATACTGGCAACTTCAAGATTTTCCTGCATATTCAGGGGCGGCAAAATACTGGCCAGACGTGAGGCCAAGAGAGTCTTGCCTGTACCGGGTGGACCTTTAAAGAGCAAGGAATGGCCACCGGCAGCGGCAATTTCCAGGGCACGCCGAGGTCGCAGCTGTCCTTTGACATCCGCCAGGTCAAAAGCATAGCGTTCCAAGCGGGTTTCCGAGCTTGCTGCAAAAGGCTGTAGGGGCGCAGCCTGCGCCAGATGCTCACAGACCTGTTTCAGATGACTGGCCGCAAACACCTGAAAGTCGGGCAATTGTGCGGCTTCCTGTGCATTGGGTTCCGGTAATACCAGTTGATGGCCGGCCGCCTGACAGGCAATGGCAATACTTAAAGTGCCGGTGACCGGGCGTAACTGGCCATCCAGCGCCAGTTCACCAATAAATTCCAGGTTTTCTGCGGCCTGTTCGGGCAATTGTCCGGAAGCAATCAGAATGCCTAAGGCAATCGGTAAATCCAGACGTGAGCCATCTTTGGGTAAATCGGCCGGGGCCAGATTAATGGTCAAACGTTTGGTGGGAAACTGAAAACCACTGTTAATAATGGCCGAGCGGACCCGGTCTTTACTTTCACGGACCGCGGCTTCGGCCAGACCGACAATGGTTAAGGAGGGCAGACCCTGACTTAAATGGACTTCAACTTCAATGGACGGGGCATTCAGTCCAAGCAGACCCCGCGTATAAATTTTGGCAAAAGACATTGTTGTTATGTTCCGTTTTGGTGCGTTATTTTTGGTCGTTATGCGTCTTTTGTTGCACTAAGAAGGTGCTTATTCTTTGTTCAAAATCTTTTGTTCGAGTGCTTCTACCTGCTGCAGCAGTTCATTTAAACGAAGATTGGCATTATTCAGTGCAGTGCGCTGACGGTCCAGCTCTTCTTTGGACACCAGATCCATTTTGCTGACGGCTTCGCTTAGCAGGGCACGCAGGTTATGTTCTAAGTCTTTTTTCGGTTGATCGACCTGTTCTAAGATGGCCTGTAATAAGGTTTCTATCATAATAAATTCCATTCCAGTGGACTGAAAAGCGCAGTGTAGCATTGCTCTGGCCCAGACTATAGTGTTTCAGATGAAATATGGTTTTATTCGATGCCGGAGATCGTAAATCTCTACAGAAAAATGTTTATTTTTTGAAGATTGGTGCATGAGAAAGGTATAAAATAAGATATAAATAAATCACATGCCGTAACTTCTAATTTCCCCCGACCTTAGGAGTTTTGGCATGAAATTTGAACATAAAACCTTACTGGTGAAATAAGCCGAAGGAAAACACACATGAAGCTCGTAACTGCAATTGTAAAACCCTTTAAATTAGATGACGTGCGTGAAGCACTGTCAGAAATTGGTGTTCAAGGGATCACTGTCACTGAAGTCAAAGGCTTCGGTCGTCAGAAAGGTCACACTGAACTGTATCGTGGCGCAGAATATGTTGTTGATTTTCTACCAAAAGTGAAAATCGAAATCGCCATTAGTGATGAGATGGTGGATTCAGTGATTGAATCAATCACCCGTGTAGCAAGCACCGGCAAAATCGGTGACGGTAAAATTTTTGTGACGAATCTGGAACAGGTCATCCGTATTCGTACAGGTGAAACAGGTGCAGATGCTGTTTAAGTAATTGGCACGAAGTTTGCTGAGTACCTAATAACTCACAAAAACTAGGTTGGGGGATACGAATGAAAAAAATGCTACTTGCGCTCGGCCTGTCCGGCGCGCTTTTGGGTGGTTCTGTTACTTGGGCTGAAGAAGCCGTAACAGCGCCAACTCCTTCAGAACAAATCACAGTAAATGATACTGTGGAACCTGCGCTTATTGAATCAAGCGATATCATCACTACAGAAACTGCTTTACCTGAAGTGGCAGCGGCTGAAGAAGAAGCCGTGTTAGACACTGGTGATACCGCTTGGATTCTGGTCTCAACAGCACTTGTCCTACTCATGACCATTCCGGGCTTGGCCCTGTTCTATGGCGGTATGGTGCGCAAGAAAAACGTCCTCAGCACCATGGCGCACAGTTTTGTTGCGGCCGCAGTGGTCAGTCTGGTCTGGGTAATTATTGGCTATACCTTGGCCTTTGGCGAAGGCAATGCCTTTATTGGCAGCTTGGACAAGTTCATGCTGGCCGGTATTACCACCGATGCCTTGAGTGGCACCATTCCTGAAATTCTGTTTGTGATCTTCCAGATGACCTTTGCGATTATTACCGTGGCCATTATTAGCGGTTCGATTGCAGAGAGGATGAAATTTGGGGCCTTTGTTGCGTTCATTGCCATCTGGGTGGTGGTGGTCTATGCACCTATTACCCACTGGGTCTGGGGTGGCGGCTGGTTAGGCAATGATGGCGCGCTGGATTTCGCTGGTGGTACCGTGGTACACATTAACTCTGGTGTGGCTGGTCTGGTGGCTGCCTATATGCTGGGCAAACGTATGGGCTTGGGCCGTGAATCGATGGCACCGCACAACCTGACCTTAACTGTGGTGGGTGCAAGCTTGCTGTGGGTAGGCTGGTTTGGTTTCAATGGTGGTTCTGCGCTGGGCGCCAATGGTTCAGCAGGTTATGCTTTAGTGGTGACTCAAGTTGCCGCAGCTGCAGCCGCACTGGCCTGGTTAGTGACTGAAAAAGTGGTCCGTGGTAAAGCCTCTGTATTAGGCGGTGCTTCAGGTGCTGTGGCCGGTCTGGTGGTCATTACCCCGGCAGCAGGTTTTGTCACCGTCGGTGGTGCCTTAGCCATGGGGCTGATTGGTGGCGTGGTCTGCTTCTGGGGGATTACTGCACTGAAACGTGCCCTGAAAGCCGATGACTCTTTAGATGCCTTTGGCCTGCATGGCGTGGGTGGTATTGTAGGTGCAATTTTAACCGCCTTCTTTGCCAGCGAATTTATTATGGGCGATGCGGCACCTGCCAGCCTGATGGGTCAGCTGTGGGTGCAAGTGGAAGGTGTGATTGCCACCATTGTGTACTCTGCAGTATTAACCTTCATCATCCTGAAAGTGATTGATCTGGTAATTGGTATCCGTGTTGAATCTGATGATGAACGCATGGGTCTGGATTTAAGCCAGCATGGTGAACGGGTTGAATAATCTTTCAGCAGCATAATCAATATATTGTGTAAAACAGCCCAAAAGGGCTGTTTTTTTTCTATATATTGCGTAAAACTCTACAAAATCCTGTTTTTTTGCTACACTCTCAAATCAACTGGATTTGTTCAATTAAACCACTATGCATTGTCCATTTTGCAACGCCGCAGACAGTAAAGTGATTGATTCACGGCTGGCAGCTGAAGGCTGTCAAATTCGCCGACGTCGTGAATGTATTAGCTGTGGTGAACGTTTTACCACCTTTGAAAGTTATGAAGTGGTGATGCCACGCGTCATTAAATCGGACGGTAAAAATGAGCCCTTTGATGAAGCCAAACTGCGCCGTTCATTGATGCATGCCTTGCAAAAACGTCCCGTGACTCAGGAACAGATTGAAACGGTACTCAGTGATATCCAGCTGCAAATCCGCCGTCTGGGCGAACGTGATGTTAAATCACGCACCATCGGGGAAATTGTCATGCAGTCTTTATTCTCGCTGGATCATGTGGCCTATGTGCGTTTTGCTTCGGTGTATCAGGACTTTCAGGATGTGGAAGCCTTCCGCCGTCAAATTGAACAAATGCAGCAACGTGAATACTAAGCTCAACGCGCAAGAGTGGTGACATGTCCGAGTTAACTCAAGACCAAATCTGGATGCAGCGTGCCATTGAACTGGCACGACTCGGACAGTACTCGACCAAACCGAATCCGAATGTGGGCTGTGTGCTGGTTAAAGACGGACAGCTGGTGGGTGAGGGCTATCATCCGCGTGCCGGACAGCCGCATGCCGAAGTATTTGCCTTACGCGATGCTGGCGATGCTGCCCGCGGTGCAACCGCTTACGTGACTCTGGAACCTTGTGCGCATTATGGACGTACCCCGCCCTGTGCCAAAGGTCTGGTCGAAGCCGGTGTGGCCAGAGTGGTGGTGGCTTGTCCTGATCCGAATCCGCTGGTGGCCGGTAAAGGCGTGCAGATTCTGCGCGATGCCGGAATTCAGATTGAGGTAGGCGTGCTGGAACAGCAGGCGCATCAGCTGAATCTGGGCTTTTTAAAAGCCATGGCCACGGGTCAGCCTTATGTCCGTTTAAAAGTGGCGTCGAGTCTGGATGGGCGTACTGCCATGGCCTCCGGTGAATCGAAATGGATTACCGGCAATTCGGCGCGTCTGGATGTGCAGCACTGGCGTGCGATTTCAGCAGTGGTGATTACCGGGATTGAAACCGTGCTGGCCGATGACTGTCAGCTCAATGTCCGCCAGCTGGCGATACATCAGGACATCAGCAGCATTGTCCAGCCGAAACGGCTGGTACTGGACCGTCAGGGACGCTTGCCCTTAACCGCCAAGCTGCTCGAGCAGCCGGACAGTGTGATGGTGATGGGTCCGTATCGGGCCGAGCTTGAGGCGCTGGGCGTGATCCAGCTCGAGGTTCAGCCTTTGGATCAACTACTTCGAACTTTGGTGCAGCAGTATCAGCTGTATGATGTGCTGATTGAAGCCGGTGCGACACTATCGACCGCCTTTTTACAGCAGCAATTGGTCGACGAAGTGATCAGTTATGTGGCTCCGACCCTGTTAGGCCGGTCTGCACGTGCCATGTTTCAGGCAGAATTTGAGCGTATGGCACAACAACTTCGATTTAAACTTTGCGACGTCACTCAATTCGGTGATGATGTGCGCTTAAGGTTAACCCCTTCTCAAGAGACGTTATGAATTCAGAGTCTACGGTTTATCACAAACGTCGTCACGCCGCACGTACGACAGATGAATATCTTTTCCATCAGCTGGTTCCTTATCTGGGGAATAAACGTCGTCTGTTACATCTGATTCTGGAAGCGCTGGAGCAGACCGGCACCCTGAACAAAGGCGGCCGCGCCCCGATCTTCGCTGACTTTTTTGCCGGTTCAGGCGTGGTTTCACGTCTGGCCCGACAAAATGGCTATCGGGTAATTGCCAATGACTGGGAACCGTATAGCCATGCGCTGAATCATGCGATTTTGGCCTGTGTAGAAGCGCCGGCGTTTAAAGAGCTGGGCGGTTATCAGAAAGCGATTGATTATTTAAACCGTTTGCCAGAAGTCAAAGGCTGGGTCACGCATAACCTGTGCCCACGCAATGATGAAATTTATGATCCGACCCGCGACCGTTTATTCTTTAAACGCCGTAACGGGATGCGTATTGATGCCATCCGCCAGCAGATTGCCACCTGGCAGGCGCAAGGCGCGATTGATGATGTCGAGATGAGCGCGCTGCTGGCGCCTTTGTTGTATTCGGCCAGTTTTGTCAGCAACACCTCCGGGGTCTTTAAAAGTTTCCACCATGGCTGGGGTGGTAAAACCCAGACTGCGCTGGAACGGATTGAATCTTTGTTGTGGTTAACCCCAAGCCGCTTCTGTGAAATTGGTGATCCGAAACGTCCGGCTGCCGAAATGTGGTGTGTTGATGCCCAGCATCTGGCCAACCAGATGAGCGGTTTTGAAGTGGATGTGGCGTATTTAGATCCGCCATATAACCAGCATGCTTATAGCAGTAACTATCATGTGTTAAATGCCTTAACCTTGTGGGATCAGGTTGATTTACCAACCCCGGATACCAAAGGCTTTAAGAGCGGCATTGACCGTGCTTGGCGCAAAGAGCGTCCGAGTCCGTATAACTCGTCCAAGCACGCCAAAGAAGCGTATGAGAAACTGTTAGAAACCATTAATGCACGGTATATCCTGACCAGTTACTCCACCGATGGCAATATCAGTGCAGTGGATTTGTTGCAGGCCAATTTAAAACGTGGCCGGGTCAGCCTGTTAACCCAGGATGTACCGCGTTACCGGGTCAGCAAGCAGCGTCAGTCTGAACGTGCACGAGTACTGGAATTTATTGTGATTACCGATACTCATGCCAAGTCTGGCCCGCCAATCCGGCAGTTGCTGGGGCAGTTGCATCACTTTGCCGAGCTGGGCGGGGTCGATACCAGCGGTGTTAGCACCCAACTGGCCTTGTGGTAAGCACTAGAGACAATAAGAGAAAAGACTATGTTTACAGGAATTATTGAAAGCGTGGGCAAAGTGGACAGCCTGCAAAGTGTTGGTGGTGATGTCCGCCTGCGTATTCAGACCGATCTGGATATGTCCGATGTACATCTGGGGGATTCGATTGCCACCAATGGCATCTGCCTGACCGTGATTGAGTGGGGCGATAACTGGTACGCGGCCGATGTGTCACGGGAAAGTTTAAACCGGACTACCTTAGGTAACTGGAAAGTTGGCCAGCCGGTGAATGTGGAAAAAGCCATGTTACCGACCACCCGTTTTGGCGGACATATTGTCAGTGGTCATGTCGATGCCGTGGGTGAAATTACCTTGGTGCGTGAAGATGCGCGTTCTTTATATTTTGAAGTGACTGCACCGGCTGAAATTGCCAAATATCTGGCCGAAAAAGGTTCAGTGACTGTAGATGGCATTAGCCTGACCATTAACCATTTGCGTGGCAGTGTAATCAGCCTGAACCTGATTCCGCATACCGCAGAGCGTACCAATATTGGCACCTGGAAAACTGGGACTAAAGTCAATCTGGAAGTGGATGTTTTGGCGCGTTATATCGAGCGTTTACTGCTCGGTGAAAAAGCCGCAGAAACCACGGTACAATCAAAAATCAGCATGGACTTTCTGGCCGAAAATGGGTTCTTAAAATAAGTCCTGACGCTGCTGTACAGAACAGTCTGATTGAAAAAATTAGACTGTTTTTTTATTTTTAGCGATAATTCAGGCTGCGCGAAACAGAGTAACTTACGTTGGTTAAGTGTAGATGATTGATTTTTTGCTAAATTTTGAACAGTGGCTGCCTGTGTTGCTCAACAACTATGGGGTCTGGATTTATGCAATTTTATTTTTAATTATCTTTGCGGAAACCGGTTCGGTATTTATGTTTTTCCTGCCGGGAGACAGTCTGCTGATTGCCATTGGCGCCTTATGTTCAACCACCGATGTGGTGCATTTACACTATATGGCGATTTTGCTGTGCCTGGCCTCCATTCTTGGCTATAGCGTGAATTACTATACCGGCAAGGTCTTGGGGCTGAAGTTTTTTAATGACCATTCGCGTTATTTCAAACCGGAATATATCGTCAAAACCAACCGCTATTTTATGAAGCATGGCGGTAAAACCATTCTCATTGCCCGATTTATTCCTTTTGTCCGTTCTTTTGCACCGTTTGCTGCCGGTTCCGGACATATGCCCATCGCCAGCTTTACGGCCTATAACATTGCCGGTGGCATTATCTGGATTGTGTCTTTATTGGCCATCGGTTACGGTCTGGGCAATATCCTGTCGTGGCTGGGTCATATTTTTTAATATAAACAGTGCTGAAAAACCGCACGTACAAAAAAGCCCACGCGGGGTGGACTTTTATCTTGCGGGGAGAAATTCGCTGACCTTAGTGCTTGATCACTGTGACAGAGGTACCGCCTAAACGTGGACTGGCTTCGGCAACCGGTGCTAAAGAAAATGTACCTTTTTCAGCTTCTTTGGTCAGGTAAATATAAAGCGACTGGAAATCTGCACGGCTGATTAATAAATCCTGAGCAGTAATATGCCATTGTTCACCACTATGCAGATGGTCAATTTTGCTCGATATTTGTGTCAAGATACCCATTTTAAACCCTAATTATAAAAATAATTTTTACTTTAAAAGGCAGCAGTACTGCTGTTTAAAGTATGACTATCTTGTGACAAAAATATTTCAATTTCATGACGCTTGGGCGAGAAATTCTGCCTCACACCCGATTGATCTTTCAGATGGGCCGGTTTAAATCTGCATTTACTGACACCGTACCGGGTTTTTCACGCCAGAAGGCCGACATTTAGGCCTCTTTGGAAAATTGGGAATGTTTTAAAATATATTCAATTTCTTCCTGGGCAGCGGCTTGTAGCTGGCTGCGGAACTGTTGTACTGCTTCTTCAATCCGGGTTTCGGCTTCCAGTTCCAGACGTACCCGCACACTGTCGAGTTCCGACAGAATCTGTTCATCGGCAATACGCACGCCTTTGGCAAAATTGAAACTACCATTTTCCGGATTTTTTTGATAACGCGCAGTGTAGTCCAGAATCTCCTGATCCAGCTGGGTGCGTAAACTGGCCAGGGTTTCGGTCTGCGCGGCAAACTGTTGCAGTTCATCCTGATACAGAGCCTGCGCATACGCGGCCTGATCGGCGCGTTGTTGGGCCAGACGTTGCTCCAGCATCTGCTGGCGGCGAATACGCGCTTCTTCAATTAACTGGATTTTCAGTTCGGCATAGGCCTGATCAATTTTCTGAAAGGACTGTTGCTGTTGCTGCTGATCGTACTCTACCCAGCGTTTGAGGTCGCTGTCCGGTTGCAGCACCTCACTAATCCGATGCAGGTCATCAATAAAGGTCTGACGCACAGCTTCAGGCGCAGTTAACCAGCGCTGTTTAAAATCTGGACCAACATTTAATGCCACGCTGCATCTCCTTTGGGGTGGTTCTATAATTTATGGGTTTGCGGCTCAATACCTAAACGACGATATTGTTTATATTTTTCCCGACCAAGCTGTTTGGCGGTTTCATGATTTTCAATGATTTCGATAATGTGACTAAATTTGGCGAACTGTTCAAGAGCCTGTTCGTTAAAATTAAACACAATCCAATCATTTTCAGTTGGCAACTGCGCTGAAATACAGACCTGGGCCGTAGGCTCATCAATACCATGTGGAATAAAACTGCTGGCATCAAAGCTCCACAGCCGTTCATCCAGCGCCTGTTGCAATGCCGGGTCTGCGCTATACAGCCAGATGCGCTGTGGTTCACGCAGGATTTTCCGGCATAAACGGCAAGTGCTGTCCACTTGCCGTTCAGGACTTTTTTCAAACAGATAAAAGCTGACTTTAGCCATGCTGCTCTGCACGGTTAGCCAGGAATTGCATCAGTAGCGGTACCGGACGGCCTGTGGCACCTTTATGGGTTCCTGAATTCCAGGCAGTGCCGGCAATATCCAGATGCGCCCAGCGATAGTCACGGGTAAAGCGTTGCAGGAAGCAGGCTGCAGTCACAGAACCGGCTTTTGGACCACCAATGTTGCCAATATCGGCAAAAGGTGAATCTAATTGTTCCTGATAGTCATCAATCACCGGCATACGCCATACGCGGTCAAAACTCTGCTGGCCGGCCTGGGTCAGTTCCTGTGCCAGTTCATCATCTGGTGTGAACAGACCGGTTAACACCGAACCGAGCGCAATCACACAGGCACCGGTCAGGGTCGCCACGTCAATGACCAGTGCCGGGTTAAAACGCTGGATATAGGTCAGCGCATCGCACAGCACCAGACGGCCTTCAGCATCGGTGTTCAGGATTTCGACAGTCTGACCGCTCATGGTGGTGACAATATCGCCCGGACGGGTGGCTTTGCCCGATGGCATATTTTCCGCTGCGGCAATGGCTGCCACCACATGAATCGGCAAGCGTGATTCACACAGCGCACGTACGGTCCCCAAGACTGAGGCTGCACCGCACATATCGAATTTCATTTCGTCCATGCCAGCACCCGGTTTCAGGGAAATACCGCCGGTATCAAAGGTAATACCCTTACCGACCAGTACAATAGGTGCCTGCTCAAGATTGGCCTTGTATTCCAGGGTAATCATGCGGCCCGGACGCTCGGAACCCTTGCTGACCGCAAGGAACGCACCCATGCCCAGGTCAGCCATATGCTGTTCATTCAGCACGGTTACTTTGAGTAAATCCGGGAATTCTTCTGCCAGTGCCAGTGCCTGATCAGCCAGATATTCCGGGAAGCAGATGTTCCCCGGACGGTTGCCTAAATCGCGGGCAAAATTCTGACCAGTATGTACCGCTTCAATCAATTTCAGCTGATGGGCAGTTAACGGGCTTTGTGTGGCAATCAATTGAATCTGCTCTAATACAAATTCATTCTTTTTGGTTTTAAATTCATCAAAACCGTAGGCGGCCTGGGTCAGGCTCAAGGCAAAAATATAATGCAGTTCTTGTGGCAGGACTGATAGATCTACCGCAATGCTGCTAAATTTCTTCTGTGCGGTTTTTACAATGGTTTGCGCCAGTTTGGCCAGTTTAGCCGGCTGTAATTCGCTGCTTGAACCAAGGCCAATCAGCTGGCTGAATGCCGGCAAGTTGTCCTGTGCTGTCAGGCTTAAGCTTTCATTAAAGCCGGATTTAAATTGTACGGCCTGGGTGATGCTATCTAAATTTTTGATTTTATAGTGATCTGCGGTTGTACGAAGGGTATCGGCATCGACCAGAATAAATAAAGCAGCTGCGGTGACATTGTCTTGGTATGTCGGATGAATCGTCAGTTTCATATGCGTTATATAGGCCTTTTAAAATTTTAAAACCATTAAACCATTGAAACATTTTCATGAATAGAGTTTCAATGTGAAACAACAGTATAGGTTTTATATTTTCAACATTCGGGTAAACTATCGCTAGTTTTATTCCCTCGTTTTCTGGAAGCATTAATTTGATTATTCGGCGTTATCTGGTCAAGCAAGTTGTGTCGACATCCTTGGTTGTGATTGCCTTATTGACCTTGATCATGATGGGTGGCCGGCTGATCAAGTATTTTGGCGTCGCCGCGCAGGGGCGTCTGGATGCGGGGATTCTGTTTAGCATTATTGGCTACCGTCTGCCGGAATTTTTAACCCTGATTTTGCCACTGGGCTTTTTTATTGGCCTGATGCTGGTGTTTGGCCGGCTTTATGTCGATCATGAAATGGCAGTGTTAAATGGCAGCGGTGTCAGTCGTAACCAACTGGCACGTTTATTAGTCCCGATGACGGTGGTATTTCTGGCGGTGCAGGCCATGCTGATGGTTTGGGCAGCACCGTGGGGGATTCGCCAGTTTGAAGAATTGACCACCAATCAGGCGGTCCGTACCGGTTTCGATCTGGTGCGGCCAAAAGAGTTTATTTCTTCGGGGCCATATACCATTTATGCCGGCGACCTGTCAGAAGACCGGCGTAATCTGAAAGATATTTTCTTCTACCAGCGTGCTGACCGTCCGGGCAAACCGGATATCATGATTCTGGCCAAAGAGGCGACCCGGATTGAACTGTCCAATGATCCGGCCAATGTGGTCGATCTGGTCGAAGGGCGCCGTTATGAAATTTATCCGGATCGTCCGCAGTATTCTCAGGCTGAATTTGCCAGCTATCGTTTGCGTCTGGAAAGTGATCAGGAAGCCAAATTCCAGAGCACCGAAGTGGAAGCCCTGCCAATCGGGCAATTGTGGGATAACCGTCAGGACCCGGTGGTGGCCAGTGAGCTGGGCTGGCGCATCTTCGTACCGTTTTCAATTCTGGTGGCGCTGCTGCTGGCGGTGGCTTTATCAGAAGTCAGTCCGCGTCAGGGACGTTATTTAAAACTGTTTCCGGCCCTGCTGATTTTTGCCAGCCTGATTGTGGCGCTAATGGCGGTCAAAACCCGGATCAGTAAAGAAGAAATGGGTATCTGGGCCTATCCGCTGGTGCTGATGGTCTATGCCATTGCGGCGGCGCTGTTCTCGCGTAAACAGAAACTGGCACCCAAAATCAAGAAACAGATTCAGCGAGTGAGGTCTTAATATGTTCGCACGTCGTATAGTGGCCAAGCATGTGACCAAAACGACCGCACTGGCGATGTTGGGGGCAACCGCGGTGTTGTCCGGCTTACAGGTATTATTTACCTATCTGGGTGAACTCGGTTCCCTAAAAGAAGGCTATGGCGCGCTGGATGCCTTATGGCATGTGCTCTGGGGTGCGCCCGGTTATCTGTATGAAATTCTCCCGATTGCCGCATTAATTGGCGCGGTGCTGGGCCTGGGCACGCTGGCTTCAAACAGTGAGTTGATTGTGATGCGTGCCGCTGGTATCAGCCTGTGGCGGATTGTCGGCTGGGCGGTGCGTTCGGCGCTTATTCTGGTGGTGCTGTCTTTTGCCTTAAGTGAATGGGTGATTCCCTATACCAACGAGCGCGCAGAAAGCATCAAGAAATATCGCAGCGTGGCTGAACTCGGTGAAGTCAAAGGCTACTGGACCCGCGAAGGGCAGCGCTTTATTTATATTGACTATGCCAACTCGCAGGGCACACTAAAGAATATTCAGGTCATCGACTTTGATGATAACTTCCGCTTACGCGGTACCTTAAATGCCGAACAGGGCCAGTTTGTCGAAGATGGCGCCTGGTCACTGCAAAACAGCCGCCAAATGGACATTCTGCCAGAGGGCAATGCTATTGCTGATCAGCAGGCCACGCAGCCTTTATCGCTGGCCTTGCAACCAAAATATGTACACATGGTCACCATCGACCCGGAAGATTTATCACCCAGTCAGCTGGTCAGTTTCATGAGCTATATGCATGAGTACAGTCAGGTGCCGAAAAGCTATCAGCTGGCTTTCTGGCAAAAAGTTGGTTCTCCATTTGCCCTGATTGCGCTGGTGCTGATTGCCTGTTCCTTTATTTTTGGACCGCTGCGCCAGCAGTCGATGGGTTTCCGTCTGGTGATTGCCTTATTTGTCGGCCTGGGCTTCTTCTATTTACAGGATTTCCTCGGTTATGCCAGCCTGATTTATGCGCCATCTCCGGCCTGGTTTGTGTTTATCCCGATTATTCTGATGTTTGTGGTGGGTGGTTATCTGCTGCAACGCGCCCGATAAGCCGGCAATTGAACAAAACGATAGTGTGGCACGGTTGAAACCATCAGCCGTGCATGGTGTCCGAACTGAAAATTCGGTAAGATATGCGATTAATTTGTAGACTAAAAGAGTGTGAACTATGACGGATGCAACTGCAGGCAAAATCCCTCACGTACTGGTCATTATGGATGGTATTGGGCATCGTGAAGCTGTTGAGGACAATGCGTTCCTGGCGGCACAACGTCCAAATTTGACCGCTATGCAGGAAAAGCATCCGCATGGGTTGATTTCAGGTTCAGGTGAAGATGTGGGCCTGCCAGATGGTCAGATGGGTAACTCCGAAGTGGGCCATATGAACCTGGGTGCCGGCCGTGTGCTATATCAGGACTTTACCCGCATTACCAAAGATATCCGTACCGGTGCTTTCTTTGAACATGAAGTGCTGGTCGATGCAGTCGAGAAAGCCAAAGCTGCGGGCGGTGCCGTGCACTTAATGGGCCTGCTGTCGGAAGGTGGCGTGCACTCACATGAAGACCATATTGTGGCAATGGCGGAGCTGGCGCTGAAACGTGGTGCAACTGTTTATTTACACGCATTTCTGGATGGCCGTGATACTCCGCCAAAAAGTGCGCAGCCCTCTTTGCAAAAACTGGATGCCCTGTTTGCCCAATATCCAGGCCAAGGCCGGATTGCCAGCATGATCGGCCGTTATTTTGCCATGGACCGCGACAATCGTTGGGATCGTGTAGAACAGGCTTATCGTCTGTTAACAGAAGGTGAAGCAGTCCGTACTGCAGCAACCGCCGTAGCTGGTCTGGACGCAGCTTATGCAGCCGATGAAAGCGATGAATTTGTTAAAGCTACCCGTATTGGTGAGGTTGCGGCAATTCAGGATGGCGACAGCGTGGTGTTCATGAACTTCCGTGCAGACCGTGCCCGTGAACTGACCAAAGCCTTTGTGGAAACCGACTTTGCCGGTTTTGAGCGTAAAGTGGTGCCGCAGCTGGCCAAGTTTGTGATGCTGACCCGTTATCAGGCCACCATTGATGCACCTGTGGCTTATATGCCAGAAGCACTGAAAAACTCGCTCGGTGAATATCTGTCAGACCTAGGTAAAACCCAGCTGCGTATTGCCGAAACCGAAAAATATGCACACGTGACCTTCTTCTTTAGTGGCGGCCGTGAAGATGAATATCCGGGCGAAAAGCGCATTCTGATTCCATCACCAAATGTAGCAACTTATGATCTCAAGCCAGAAATGAGCGCGTATGAAGTGACGGATGAGCTGGTCGCAGCGATCAATTCAGGTGAATATGACTTGTTGGTGGTCAACTATGCCAATGGCGATATGGTGGGTCATACCGGTGTATTTGATGCAGCGGTGAAAGCGGTAGAAGCAGTGGATACCTGTCTGGGCCGTGTGTATGAAGCTGTAATGGCCAAGCAGGGTCATATGCTGATTACTGCCGACCATGGTAATGTCGAGCAGATGCAGGACTATGACAGTGGTCAGGTCCATACCCAGCATACCACCGAGCTGGTGCCGTTTATTTATGCCGGCCCGACCCAGGCGGTGATTGCAGAGGGTGGTGTTCTGGCCGATGTGGCACCGACTTTACTGAGTCTGATGCAACTGCCAATTCCTGCAGAAATGCAAGGGCGTAATTTAATTACCCTGACTCCATAAACTGCCAACAGATAGGTGAAAGGATGGTTCCACACTGGAAACGCATGCTTGTTGCAACAACATTGATGATGTGTGTGAACCTGCCTGTCTGGGCGGCAGAAGATCAAGATCCGCTTGCACTGGAAGAAACTACCGAGCAGGACTATGTTGAAGTGCCGGTCGAATCGATCCAGCAGTTTGTCAAAATTTATGGGCTGGTCAAAGCCAATTATGTCACGGAAAAAAGTGACGAAGCTTTGTTTGCTCAAGCCATTCAAGGTCTGGTTTCCGGACTGGACCAGTATTCGCGTTATCTGAATGCCGAAGATTACCGTGCCTTGGTGCAATATACCGAAGGCGATCTGGCCTCGGTCGATTTTAATTTACGTTACGATGCCCAGCAGCATCAATGGCAGATCCACAATTTAAGACCCGATGCCGACTCGGCCAAGCAGGGCCTGCGTAATGGTATTTCGGTCTTTAAAATCGACAATCAGGAACTGCAAAAACTCAATCAGGATCAGGTCAATGCCTTGTTGATGGGCGCGGTTGGCTCCAATATCACCTTGCAACTGACCGCAAGCGCGCAGCCGATTCGTCTGGTACGCAACAGAAAAGTCGAAACCGATATTCAGGCGCAGATGCTGAGTAATCAGGTACTACTGATTAAAGTCAAAGTCTTCCAGCAAGATACTGCCAATGAAATCAAGGAACTGATCGAACAGTACAGCACACCACGGCTAAAGGCGGTACTGTTTGACCTGCGCAATAACCCGGGCGGTTTGCTGTCCTCGGCAGTCGAATCGGCCGATCTGTTCTTGAATCAGGGCGTGATTGTTTCTACCAAAAGCCGCGCTGAAGGCGACCAGCAATTTCAGGCTTTACCGAGTTTTGAATTCCAGAATCTAAAGGTCGGTGTGCTGATTAACCAGCGTTCGGCCTCGGCTGCAGAAGTGTTTACTGTCGCCTTAAAAGATCATGGCCGTGCCTGGGTGATTGGTGAAAAAAGTTATGGCAAAGGGGTGGTACAGAAGCTGTTTCCGCTGTCAGATGGCACCGCCTTACAAATGACGGTTTCTCACTATTACACCCCGCAAGGCAAAATGATTGAAGGGGTCGGGATTGAACCGAACCAGCGCTATGCACTGCAACAGGATATGAAAGAAGACAATTATCTGGACCATGTTGCAGAGCTGCTGTTAAGTCATAAATAGGCGCAGGGTTCGCACCTTATTCATCGGTATCCAGTCCGAATTTCTTTAGTCGATAACGCAGGGAACGAAACGACATCCCCAGTTTTTTCGCAGCCAGGGTCCGGTTCCAATGGGTCAGATTCAGTGCATTCAGCAAAATCTCTTTTTCGATTTTCTCCAGAAACAGCTCCAGTCCTTCTTCCGGCAGTTTACGCGGAGCAGCGGGCAGGGCATCAGCTGTAACCGGTGTTGCCGGGTCAGCTTCTGGCTCGGCCAGCGGTGCCATTTTGCGTAAGGGTGCGGTCTGCAGATGTGGCAGATCAATCACATCATCATCACTCAAGGTCATGGCGCGTTCAATGATATTGCGTAGCTCACGCACATTACCCGGATAATACTGTTCCAGCAAAAACTGCTGGGCACGTTCTGACAGGGTTTTGCTGTGTATATCCCATTCCTGGGCAATTTTCTGAATAAAATGCTGGGCCAGCAATAAAATATCCTGACCACGCTCACGTAGCGGTGGCAACACAATATCCATCACATGAATCCGGAAGAACAGATCCTGACGGAACCGGCCTTGCTGGACTAACGCTTCCAGGTCCTGATGGCTGGCACTAATAATCCGGAAATCAACATCAATTTCCGTATCGGAACCGACCGGACGAATCCGTTTTTCCTGCACCGCGCGCAGCAGTTTTACCTGCATATTGAGCGGCAGTTCGGCAATTTCATCCAGGAACAGGCTACCGCCGTGTGCCGATTGAATCAGGCCCTGTTTGTCCTGCGCTGCACCGGTAAAGCTGCCTTTTTTATGGCCGAAGAATTCGCTTTCCATCAAATCGCCCGGAATCGCGCCACAGTTGATGGCAATAAAAGGCCCGTCACTGCGGTTGCTGAGGCGATGCACCAGATTGGCCACCACTTCTTTCCCGGTGCCCGATTCACCGCTAATAAACACCGGTGCCTGCGAGCGGGCAATTTTTTTCAGGGTGGTGCGCAGTTGCTGAATCGGTAGAGATTGCCCGATCAGCATCCGCTGTTCCAGCTGGTCCGCTTCCTGACTATGTGCTTTAAACAGCGGCTGATTCAGTGCTTTTTCCAGCAATTGTTCGAGGTGTTTCTGGTTAATCGGTTTGCTGACAAAATCAAAGGCCCCGGCTTTGAGTGCGGCAATGGCAATTTCCATATTGCCATAGGCCGTCAGCACCGCAACCGGCAGCTGCGGAAAATGCTGGGCAATCAGCTCGACCAGTTGCAGGCCATTGCCATCAGGTAAATTCAGATCGGTGATGCAAGCATCATAGTGATGACTGGACAGCAGCTGACGTGCTTGCTCCAGCCGGTGTGCCACGTGTGTTTGAATCCCCATGCGCGCCAATGTCATTTGCATGAGCGTGCATAAATCTTCCTCGTCATCGACGAAGAGAACGAGTGGTTGTTCCACTAAACTTCCCCAAAAAACTATTTATTTACGTCAACAGGTGAGCATTCAATCCTGAAACATGCTCCTTGTTTTTGTTCTACATAGCGCAACTTGGCCCGATTGGCCTCGCAGAAACTATGTGATAAGTATAATCCTAAACCAGTTCCACTAATTTCGGTACTAAAAAATGGTTGAAACAGGTAGCGAATATCATGTGAAGCCACGCCGCTGCCATAATCTTTGACATCCATATAGACCGTGTCCTGCTGGCGATAAAGTTGCAGTTCAATCGGATGATCCGGCGCATTGTGGCGCTGGGCATTACGGATCAGGTTAATCAGCACCTGACGCAGCTGGGATTCATCAAACAGAATCTGCAGAGGTTCGGGCTGGCTGACCTGAATCTGGCTGGCCAGATCGGCCAGATCATCCTGGATCAGCTGCGGAATAAAACGCGCCAGATCAATCTGCACCGGTGTGGTTTCCTTATTTTTCACCATGCTCAGGGTGTCATCAATGATCTTGTCAATGCGCTGCGACTGCTTGTCAATCATCTGGCTCAGCATCTGCTGCTGATCGGTATCGCTGCCAGCCAGCAGGCGATTGGCCTGGACAATGGCCGCCAGCGGATTACGGATTTCATGGGCAATACTGGCCGAAAGCTGGCCCAGTGCTGCCAGTTTCAGTTGCTGTACACGCTGGTTGATTTGCCGTGCATCCTGCAGCACCAGCAAGGTTAAGGTCTGCTGCGGCACCACCAGCTTTTGTACCTGAATCTGGATCAGGAAATGACTGAGCTGCGATTCAAACTGGAATTTTTCGCCGTTAGAGAGCTGGTCAAACTGCAATAATTGAAATAGGTCGGGCTGTACTTTATACAGTGGATATTTGTCGAAAGCATACAGCGGATTAATACCCAGCAAATGGCAGGCGGCCGGATTACTGACCATAATATGGCAGTTTTCATCCAGCACCAGATAGCCCATATCGGTCTGTTCCAGAATATAGCGGTTAATATTCTTTAGCCGGTTCAGTTCCAGTGATTGGGAAAAGTTCAGGTGCTCCAGAATCTGGAAACGGCGGACGGCAATCTGGCCAAAACGGTAAATAATAAAAAACAGGAACGAGAGCAGGGCACTTTGCCCGATGCGATCCAGAGAGGAAAAATCCAGTAATGTGCCAACAAAATGCTGATAGGTGACACAAATCATTGCCACCAGGGTAATGAACAGCGCCTTGCTTTTTTCCAGCAATAACGTCGCGGCGAAAATCGCAATCACAAACAGCAGGCTTAAATGCAGGCTCGGTCCATCCAGCGCAAAGGTCAGGCTGCTGAGCACCAGTACATCAACACTGAAAATCAGCGTGAGTTGTAGCGGAATCCTGTGCCGGACATAGCGAAAATACAGCAGCTGGGCACAGCTAAAAATAAAATACAGCACCAGACTGGCGGCATACAGCCGTGGATGCTGATAATCATGATTGAGAGTTTGAGTGGTGAGTAAATAAATCAGCAGCAAACAGAAGGCAATTATCAGCCGATACGCCCCGTACCATAGCCCGAGATGGTACTGGTTCAGTTCAGCTTGCGTACGGCGGATATCCATGAGGCTTAAACCTCTTAAGGTTTAATTAATCCGTAGCGAATGGCCAGATGGGTCAGTTTGACATCACTGTCGATATTCAGTTTTTCAAAAATACGGTAGCGATAGGTGTTTACGGTTTTCACGCTGACGAACAGCTTGTCAGCAATTTCCTGCGCGCTAATACAGTTCACCACCATCATTGCCACCTGCATTTCACGTTCCGACAGGCTGTCGAACGGTGATTGCTGGGTGTCTGACAGGTAGGAACTGGCCAGTTGCTCGGCAATATCGGCACTAAAATATTTACCGCCCTGCATGACTTTTTTAATGGCACGCACCATTTCCGAGACAGGTGCACCTTTGGTGATATAGCCTTTGGCACCGGCTTTGAGTAATAAAGAAGGATAGGGTTCTTCGGCCAGACCACTGACCGCCAATACCTTGGTTTCCGGGGCAGTCTGTAATAAACGGCGCGTGGTTTCCACCCCGCCAATGCCCGGCATGTTCACGTCAAGCAGGACCACATTGGGATGATGCTGGCGCACCAGATTAATGGCTTCTTCCCCAGATTCAGCTTGTCCAATGACCTGAACATCGGTGTGGTCTTCGAGCATACGGCAGATGCCGGTACGAACCAATTCATGATCATCTACCACTAAAACTGTGATCACCTAGACTCTCCCTCTCACTAAAATCATCTTTTTTGTTACATATAGCAAAATTAGCTTGCAATCAACCGACAAAATTGGCCATCCTATTCTTAACCTAAAGTGAAAAATTCTGCACAATGTCGGAGGCTAAAATTGGTTCCGTGCTGTGTTGTAAATGTAAGGCATATTTGAGGTAATACGCAAATGTATCTTACCTCCCTGAGTTGAGTAAGCAATAGTGAAAAATTCTAAGAAGTTATTAATGCATGTGCTGGGAGCATCGGTTCTGCTCGGCATGAGTTCAGTCAGTACTGCTGAAATCGTCATGAACCCTTCCTCGGGGAGTAACGCCCAGGCAACGCTAAGCTGGTCATCTGAAGAGGCCAATCAGCTGCTGAATGGCGATGTGATGACCACCGCCACGACTTCTGTGACCGAGCAGGTGGTGGAACCGTCACCACAAGGCTCAACCAAAATTACCACCACGGTACGCAGTTCCAGCACACCGGCGCCCGCCAGCACGGTCAGTAGAACCAGCCCGATTCTGGATACTGCATCCTATAGCAACCAGCCCACTGTTAACGCACGTGCCGCACTGGTGATGGATGCCAATACCGGTGAAGTGCTGTACAGTAAAAATACCAATACCGCGTTGCCGATTGCTTCAATTACCAAAGTGATGACTGCGGTAGTGACGGCGGATGCGCGTTTAAATATGTCTGAGCAAATTACCTTGCAGCAGATTGATTTTGCCGGTGCAGCAGGCAAGAACTCGAGTTCGACCCTGCGTGTGGGCGACAAGATGAACCGTGCTGAAGCCTTATTATTTGCCTTAATGAAATCAGAAAACCCGGCCGCAGCAGCGCTGGCGCGTACCTATCCAGGTGGACGCAGTGCGTTCGTGGCTGCCATGAACAACAAAGCGCGTGAGCTGGGCATGCATTCGACCCGCTTTACCGAATCGACCGGTTTGGACCCACGCAATGTATCATCGGCGCGTGATTTAGGTATTCTGGTCAGTACCGCGTCACAATATGGCCTGATTCGCCAGTTTTCGACCACGCCAAGCTATGACTTTAACCTAGGTTATCGGGTGCTGAAATCGAACAATACCAATTCGCTGGTGCGTAATGGTGGCTGGAATATTAACCTGTCTAAAACCGGCTTTATTAATGAAGCAGGGCGTTGTCTGGTGATGCACACCACTTTAAATTCACGTCCGGCGGTGGTGATTATTTTAGGGGCCAGCAATACCCAGGCGCGTAATAACGATGCCACCCGTTTAATGTCCTGGACCAGCCAGTTACCAAAACGGATTTAAGCTGAACTGTTCTGTGCGAAATCGTGCAGAACTTAAAACCTCAGCCATAAAAAAATCCCTGCATGAGCAGGGATTTTTGTTTCAAACCGGAATTATTGATCCATGTTTGAAAGGATAGAATCACGAACCTGATCCATGGTAGCGTCAATCGACAGCATCACCGCATCCTGGCACTGTTTCATTGCAGTGTCTGGGTCTTTCAGACCGTTACCAGTAACAGTACATACAATTACTGAACCTTCTGCAATTTTACCGGCTTTAATGTCACGCATCGCGCCGCCAATGGATGCTGCAGATGCAGGCTCAACAAATACGCCTTCGTACATGGACAGCATGCGCTGAGCTTCCAGAATTTCCGCATCGGTCAGTTCATCGAACCAGCCTTGTGAATCACGAACTACAGCTTTGGCATGGTTCCAGCTTTGCGGGTTACCAATACGGATTGCAGTGGCTACAGTTTCCGGGTTTTCAACTGGCGCACCACGTAAGAATGGCGCAGCGCCAGAGGCTTGATAACCGACCATAACTGGTAAACCTTCCGGTTTTGGACCAGTAAAGGCATCCGTTGCCGCATCATAAACTACTTGTTCAAATTGGTCTGCAGGCTGGTTAGCCACAGCTTCGGTATAACCCATCCAGTGTGCAGTGATGTTGCCCGCGTTACCAACTGGCAGGCAGTGGTAGTCTGGTGCACGGCCGAGTTCATCCACGATTTCGTAGGCAATGGTCTTTTGACCTTGCAGACGGTACGGGTTGATCGAGTTTACGATGGTTACAGGAGCCTGATCGGCCACTTCTTTCACCAGACGCATACCATCGTCAAAGTTACCACGAATTTGCATGGTGATGGCACCGTACATCATGGCCTGTGCCATTTTACCCATAGCAATTTTGCCTTCAGGAATCAGCACAAACGCTTTGATACCAGCACGCGCTGCATAGGCTGCTGCCGCTGCAGAAGTGTTACCGGTAGAGGCACAGATAATGGCTTTTGAACCTTCTTCAACCGCTTTGGTTACGGCCATGGTCATACCACGGTCTTTAAATGAACCTGTCGGGTTTAAGCCTTCATACTTCACATAAATTTCAACGTTCTTGCCAATAATACGTGGAATGTTCTCAAGCTTGATTAGCGGGGTATTCCCTTCACCGAGAGAGATTGCACGTGTAGTTGCAGACACTGGTAAACGGTCACGATAACGGTCAACTAAACCAGTATAACGATTGGCATTCGACATGATGATGTTCCAATTGTGTGTAGAGCTTGGCAAGGGGAAATATTCCCCTTGACCCGATTAATTATCAAGCGATTCTAAACGAATTCGTACAATTTCGCCATGAATCACAGGCAAAGCTTGAATTTGTTGTAACGCTTCATCCATTTTTGATTCCTGAACTGGGTCAGTCAGAATCACGATAGGAATAAGGTCTTTTAAGCGAGATTGCTGCATGATGGCATCAATACTGATACCGGCACGGCTTAAAATGGTGGTGACATCGGCCAGTACACCGGTCTGGTCTTCGGCATTAATGCGAATATAGTAACCCGTGGTCATCTGTTCACGGCTTAAAATTGGCAGGTCAGTTAAGGCTTCGAAGGCCAGTTGCGGAATTGTACCTGCGCCATCTTCGGTATAGGAGATGTCACGGACAATATCGACCACGTCAGCAACCACTGCTGAAGCGGTTGGGCCTGCACCGGCACCGGCGCCATAATACAGGGTTGGACCGACTGCATTGGCCTGCACCAGCACTGCATTTTTCACGCCATTTACATTGGCAATCAGTTCTTCTTCAGGAATCAGGGTTGGATGCACACGTAGTTCAATGCCGGCATCGGTACGGCGTGCAATTCCTAAATGCTTGATACGGAAACCTAAATCTTCGGCATATTTGACATCTTGCGCGGTAATTTTGCTAATGCCTTCGGTATACACCTTGTCAAATTGCAGCGGAATACCAAATGCACATGAGGCTAAGATAGTCAGCTTGTGTGCTGCATCAATACCTTCAACGTCGAAGGTTGGATCGGCTTCGGCATAACCCAGCTCTTGCGCTTCTTTCAGCACATCGGCAAAGGCACGGCCTTTTTCACGCATTTCGCTTAAGATGAAGTTACCGGTACCGTTAATGATACCCGCCAGCCATTCAATCTTGTTCGCGGCCAGACCTTCACGAATCACCTTGATGATTGGAATACCACCAGCTACCGCAGCTTCATAAGCGATCTGAACGGCATGATCATCCGCGGCTTTAAACAGTTCGTTGCCGTGTTCAGCCAGCAAGGCCTTGTTTGCGGTGACAATATGTTTGCCGTGTTTCATCGCTTCCATAATGACTTCATATGCAGGATGAATCCCACCCATGACTTCAACCACGACATCTACATCCGGTTGACGCACGATATCCAGCAGGTCCGAGCTTTGTTTGACCGTTTCTGGCAGGTTCAGGTCTGGACGCGGACGACGGGTGCCGACATAGGTAATTTCAATTTCACGACCGGTGCGACGTTTAATCTCAGCAGCATTTTCTTTTAATAGTTTAAGGGCACCACCACCCACAGTACCAAGACCGAGGATTGCCAGACGAACTGGTTTCACGTCACACTCCATATTTAATCAATTTTAAGCGAGCTTAGATCATAGCTAAAAAAAGCTGAAGACTCTAGCGTAGAAATCACTTTCTCTTGATCTATAAAAAACAGTAATTTAACCCATTAAAATTAGTTATTTAAACGCTTCAGCAATTCGCTTGGCGACAGATAACCACCAAGGTAAACCCCGTCTGCACTATAGATTGCCGGGGTACCGTTCACCCCAATATTCAGACCCAGCTGATAGTGTTCACGTACTGGCGTTTTGCAGCTCGCGGCAGGCAGTTCAGCACCGGCAATGGCCTGATCAAAAGCCGCATGGCGGTCTTGGCTACACCAGACGCTTTCCATGGCCGGAATAAACTGTTCACCACGTGGCCAGGCAATATAGCGCACTTCAATGCCTTTGCTGTTCAGCTCATCCATATGTTCATGCAGCTTGTGGCAGTATGGACAGCTGACATCGGTAAACACATAAATGACGTGTTTGGTTTCGCCCTTGGCTTTATAGATCAGCAGGTCCTGCTCTTTCAGGCTGGCAAAAATCTGTTTATTGGTGCCGGCTTGCAGGCTCTCACCGACGTTATGTAGCTGTTTGTCGCCTAAACGGATCACATCACCTTGGAAAATGTATTTGCCATCGCTGGTGGCATAGACCGCAGACATGCCTTCCAGGCTGACCCAGTACAGATTGGGAACTTCCGTGGTTTTAACTTCCGTGATTTTGGCCTGAATGCCAGCAGTTTTAAAATGCTGTTCCAGGGTTTTGACCAGACGCTGCTGGGCATTACGTTCAGAAAGGGTAGAGGCTTCCCCGGTTGCCGGTGCACTGGCCGTAAGCGTGGTTTGTTTTTTCTCATCATTATTGCTCGAGCATGCCGTCAGGCCCAGGCCTGCAGCAAGTGTCATGGCCATTACAATTTTCGCGCGGGTAAATGTCATTGCTAACCCTTTTCTTATCGATATAAAAACAAGGAGGCTAGCATAACAAAAAAAAATGACCGATCGAAAACTTCTTGGTCGTATTTCGGCAGTGCGCTTAAGCGCGAGGGTGATGAGTCGCGTGCAGCTGCTGCATGCGAATCTGCGCGACATGGGTATAAATTTGTGTGGTCGACAGGTCGCTATGCCCCAGCAGCATTTGCACCACGCGCAGGTCTGCGCCATGATTGAGCAGATGCGTGGCAAAGGCGTGGCGCAAGGTATGCGGTGATAATTCGGCCTGAATTCCGGCCTGTAGCGCATAGCGTTTAATTGCATACCAGAAGTTCTGCCGGCTCATGATGCCGCCATGCTGGGTCAGGAATAAATAATCAGTGCTGGTTTTATACAGCTGCGGCCGCGCCTCTTGCAGATAGTGTTCTACCCATTCACAGGCGACTTGGCCCAAAGGTACCAGACGTTCTTTATTGCCTTTACCGACAATGCGCAAATAACCCTGTTTCAGGTTAATCAGCTCCAGACGCAAATTCAGCAATTCAGAGACACGTAAACCACAGGCATACAGTACTTCAAACATGGCCCGGTCGCGCAGACCCAGTGCTGTATTGACATCCGGTGCCTGAATTAGCGCTTCAACATCGGCTTCGGACAGATCTTTGGGCAAGGCCCGGCCCAGTTTTGGGGTTTTATGTGCGGCGACCGGATTGTCGGCGCGCAGTTTCTGTTCACGCAGAAATTTATAAAAAGCCCTTAAGGCCGATAGGCAGCGGGCAATCGAACGTGGGCTTTTTTGCTGTTTGGTCAATTCAATCAGGACATCGGAAATATCATCATGACTCCAGTCCAGCATCGAACTGGGCACGCAGGCACTGCATAACATTAAGTCGGACAGATAGGCATTGCGGGTATGTGGACTGACGGTTTGTGCTACTAGATGATCGCGAAAGCCCTGCAAATAGCTTAAATGTTCCGGAATGGTGACAGGTGCAGGAATGCGGGGCTTTTTATTGAGCATGTGGATCACTTTAATTTAAGAATTCGATCAAGATCATTGGAATTCTCCAATGTAGAGTAATTTTTCCGGGCTGTCGATGTGATATAAGAACGGAAACGTAATCAATCCTTATTTGTTAATTATTCTCATTTGTTTGTATACTATTTAAAAGAGCTTAGGAATTTCACAGTGCGTTTATCAGAGTTAAAGGTAAAGCAGACGGCCATTATCCGCCAGATTATCCGGCAGGATGAGGGGGGCGAGTCACACAATGACTTGGTGGCCAGCCGTCTGGAAACATTGGGGTTTGTGCCGGGCACGCGCGTTCAGGTCATTACCAAAGGTGTTTTTGGCGGGGACCCGATTCTGATTCAGGTCGGTTTTACCCGTTTTGCCTTACGCAAAAATGAAGCAGAGAAAATTGAAATTGAAGATGGAGTCACTACATGAGTGATGCCTTACGTATTGCCCTTGTAGGGAATCCTAACTGCGGTAAAACCTCATTATTCAACCATTTAACTGGTACACGCCAGAAAGTTGCCAACTATGCCGGCGTAACGGTCGAACGTAAAGTTGGTCATTTTAATTTACCTTCAGGCAAGCCGGTACGGGTGCTGGATTTACCTGGCACTTATAGCTTGAATGCTGCCAGCCCGGACGAAGCCATTACCCGTGATGTGGTACAGGGCAAACTGGCAGAAGAAGGCCAGCAGGATGCTTTCCTGTGTGTGGTTGATGCCACCAATCTGAAGCTGCATCTGGGTCTGGTACTGGAAATGATTGAACTGGGTCGTCCAATGTTGCTGGTGCTGAACATGATGGACGAAGCGCGTCGTCGTGGCATGCAGATCAACACCCAGAAACTGTCTGAGCGCCTCGGTGTGCCGGTGGTAGAAACCGTGGCCGTGCGCCGTTCCGGGATTGAAAACCTGATGAATGCGCTGGATCAGGGTAAATATGCGCTGCCACATACCGAATTGACCGGTCTGAAAGGCGATGCCCATCAGAAGGTCGAAACCCTGCTGAATGATGTGGTGCAATACGTCGATCAGGAAGATAAACGTTCCGATTTCCTCGATAAGGTGTTCCTGCATCCGGTGCTGGGTCTGGTCAGTCTGGCGGTCATGATGTTTATCATTTTCCAGGCGGTCTTTGCCTGGGCAGCCCCATTTATGGACGGGATTGAAACCTTCTTTGGCTGGCTGGGTGAAGTGATTGGTGGCAGTATTGCTCATCCTTTACTGAACAGTCTGGTGGTGGACGGGATTATTGCCGGTGCCGGTGGTGTGGTGGTGTTCCTGCCGCAAATTCTGATTCTGTTCTTCTTTATTCTGGTTCTGGAAGAATCGGGTTATTTACCGCGTGCCGCATTCTTGCTGGATAAACTGATGTTTAAAGCCGGTTTAAGTGGCCGTGCCTTTATTCCGTTATTGTCCAGCTTTGCCTGCGCGATTCCGGGGATTATGGCAACGCGCAGTATCAGCGACCCGCGTGACCGTTTAACCACTATTTTTGTGGCACCGCTGATGACCTGTTCCGCGCGTTTACCGGTGTATGCGCTGTTAATTGCCGCCTTTATTCCGGAACAAACGGTATGGGGCCTGTTTAACCTGCAGGGTCTGGTGCTGTTTGCGCTGTATATGGCTGGTATTTTAAGTGCGCTAGGCGTGTCTTTTGTGCTGAAGTTTTTCCAGAAAGACAAATCCGATCACATGCTGTTGATGGAACTGCCAAGTTACCGTTTCCCGGACATCAAAAACGTCTGGATTGGGTTGCTGGATCGCGCCCGAATCTTCCTGAAACGGGTCGGTGGCATCATCTTTGCCCTGTCGATTCTGCTCTGGTTCTTGTGTACCTTCCCGCAGCCGCCAGAAGGCGCGACCATGCCGGCGATTGATTATACCTTTGCCGGGATGCTGGGCCATATCATGCAGCCAATTTTTGCCCCACTGGGCTTTAACTGGCAGATCTGTATTGCCTTGATTCCAGCAATGGCAGCCCGTGAAGTGGTGGTGGCTGCACTGGGTACCATTTACGCCCTGTCAGGGGATGAAGATGCCATGGCCGATGGTCTGGCCAGCATCATCAGCAGCGGTGGTGACTTGGGCTGGTCATTGGCGACCGGTTTATCGCTACTGGTCTGGTTTATTTATGCGCCGCACTGTCTGGCGACGCTGGCCACGGTACGCCGTGAAACGGCATCGTGGAAAACAGTGGGCTTTATGACCGTGTATCTGTTTGGTCTGGCCTATTTGATGTCATTCCTGACCTATCAGATTGCATCAAACCTGTTGGCTTAAGCCGAAACAAAAAAAGGAGACTGAAATGATTGAAGTATTGATTGTGGCGGTATTGGTGATGTGGAGCACGCTGGTGGTCTTCAAAAAGGTATTCCCGAAGACTTCAAATTCAGTCTTTCTGAAGTTGTCGGATGCCTGTACGGCAAAAGGCTGGCACACGCTGGGCAAATGGTTCAGACCGAAAATGGCTGCCGGTTGTGGTGGTGGCTGTGATTGTCCGGTGTCGGAGCAGGCCAGCAAGAAAACTGAAGTACAAGGGGTCAAGTGGAAGTAAGCCCTTGAGCATCAAAAAAGCCGTCATCTCTATGACGGCTTTTTTACGCACTGACACAAAATTTTTTCCAGAAACTGCAAACAGAAAAAGCATTCAAAACCCCAAAGTGCTAACATTTCCGCAGTTTAAAATCCAAATCATTGATGGAGCTCAAATGTTAATACAACGCGGTGGATTAAAAGTTGTGGCAGGTCTTGGCATTTCAGGTGTTGCAGCAGTCAACTTCTTGCATGATCAGGGCTACCGCGTTGCCGTAACAGACTCTCGAGCGACACCCCCCGGCTATGACCAGATTCCGGCCGAGGTTCAGACCAGTTTTGGCCAGTTTGACCAGGAACTGCTGTTGTCTGCTGAAGAAATTATCATCAGTCCGGGGCTTGATCCAAAACTGCCAGAAATTCAGGCGGCAATGGCACAGGGCATTCCGGTGGTCAGTGAAATCCAGATTTTACGCCGTGCCACTGACAAGCCAATTGTGGCCATTACCGGTTCCAATGCCAAAAGTACCGTAACCACACTAATTGGCCTGATGGCTGCCGATGCTGGCAAGAAGGTCGCGGTTGGGGGCAATCTGGGCCGTCCAGCGCTGGATTTAACCAAAGATGATCCGGAGCTGTATATTCTGGAACTTTCCAGCTTTCAGTTAGAAACCACGTCAAACCTGAATGCTGAAGTGGCGGTGGTGCTGAACATGAGTGAAGACCATCTGGACCGTCATGGTGACATGCTCGGTTATCACACCGCCAAACACCGTATTTTCCAGGGCGTGAAACAGGTGGTGTATAACCGTGATGATGCACTGACCCGTCCGCTGGTGCCAGATACCACCCCTATGCAGAGCTTTGGCCTGAACGCACCAGATATCAACCAGTTCGGTATTTTAAAAGAAACAGATGGCACCATTTGGCTGGCGCGTGGCCGTGAACGTCTGCTGAAAAGCAGCGACATGTATATTCAGGGTACGCATAATATTGCCAATGCCTTGGCCTGTCTGGCGCTGGGTGAAGCGATTGGCCTGCCGATGGACAGCATGCTGAACACCTTAAAAAGCTTTAAAGGTCTGGAGCATCGCTGTGAATTCGTCGAAGAGGTCGCAGGCGTGCGTTATTATAACGACTCCAAAGGCACCAATATTGGTGCCACCCTTGCGGCACTGGAAGGCTTGGGTGCAGCAATTCAGCCGTATGGTGGTCAGGTGGCCATTATTTTAGGCGGGCAGGGCAAAGGCCAGGACTTTAAGGCACTGCGTCAGGCGCTCAGTCAATATGCCAAACTGGCAGTGTTGATTGGTGAAGATGCCGCACTCATTGAAGCGGCAGTACAGGGCACTACCACGCTGCTCCATGCCGACAGTCTGCAACAGGCGGTCACACTGTGCCAGCAGCATACCCAGCCGCAGGATGTCGTGTTATTGTCACCTGCATGTGCAAGTTTTGATATGTTCTCGGGCTATCCGGAACGTGGTCGTCAGTTCGTGACTTATGTCAACGAACTTGGTCAAGAATAATAAGGATTTGGGATATGGCTGGCTTTGCTCAGACAACGATCAATAAAATCAATCAGGTCTATGAGCGCTGGTTGCCGCGGTTACCGGCCGAAGTGAATGTACGCAATGTGCTCATTTTTAGCGTATTGGCCTTGCTCTGTATCGGCTCGATTATGGTGGCGTCTGCCTCAATGCCCTATGCCGAGCGTATGCATGAAAATGCCTTCCATTATGTACTGCGGCATGGTATTTCAATTGCGGTGGCGCTAATTGCCGCCTATACCGTGTATAAAGTTCCCTTAAACCTCTGGTTCAATAACACCTTCTTTTTATGGATTATTACCATTGCCTTGCTGATTGCGGTACTGGTGGTCGGTACCGAAGTCAATGGTTCCAAACGCTGGATTCGGGTGGCCGGGTTTACCTTGCAGGCTTCAGAAGTGGCCAAGGTGATGATGGCGATTTTTACCGCCGACTACGTGGTACGTCGCGCCGAAGAAGTGCGTAATAATATTAAAGGTCTGGTGAGGCTGGCGGTAATTATGGCAGCGACTGTGGGTCTGATTATGGCAGAACCGGATTTGGGTGCGACCGTGGTGATTGCGCTGACCATGCTTGGCGTGTTCTTCCTGGCCGGTGCACCGCTGATTCAGTTCGGGATTGCCTTGGGTGCGATGCTGGGTGCGTTTACCTTCTTGGTGGTGTTTGAACCCTATCGTTTTGAACGTTTAATGTCTTTCTCTAACCCGTGGAATGATCCGCTCGGGGCCGGTTATCAGCTGTCAAATGCCTTAATGGCTTTTGGCCGTGGTGAATGGGCCGGGGTGGGTTTGGGGCATAGTATCCAGAAAATGTCCTATCTGCCGGAAGCGCATACCGACTTTATGCTGGCCGTTTTAGGCGAAGAATTTGGCTTTTTTGGCATTCTGGTGGTGCTGAGCCTGTCTTTCACCATGCTGGTCTGCTGTATTCGCATTGGTCATCGTGCCTTGCGTAATCAGTACTTGCGTGCCGGTTATCTGGCCTATGGCATCAGCATCATCTTCCTGTTACAGATTCTGGTGAATGCCGGCATGAATATGGGCATGTTGCCGACCAAAGGATTGACCCTGCCATTTATCAGTTATGGGGGTTCATCGCTAATTATGTGTGCGGTGATGGTCAGTCTGATTTTAAAGATTGAAAGTACTACCCAGCAAACCAATCCAAGCCGTGAGGAATCAAGCTTCTAGATTGCTCTGCTGAAATGGATCTGGCTGAGCATGGTGCAACACCGTGCTTGGCATTTCTGTTTTACAGTTCAGACATTTGACAAAGCTACCTTTGGCTTTGGACAGCGGAATTAAAGGAATAAAAAATAAGGAAAAATAATTGCGCTGCTGCTTCAGTTCATAACTGGTGCGGGTACGACAGACCGGACAGACAAACTGGTTTTTCTCCAGCACTTTGGTTTTTGGACCAATCCCAAAAATAAAAAACATAGTAATCCCATTTTACAGTTATTTTTTTCTAGATTAGCGCAAATTGTGTAGTTATGCGTAGCTGCCCTGTAGCTGAGTTGTATGTGGAATGGCCTCAATTGACCACTGGGCAATGGCCTGCTGCAGCATACGTGCCGGGGTGTCTAAAACTACCGGGGGTTGGTGCAAAGCCGTGAGCGCCTTTTGTAATAGCAGAGGAGCCTGATTTAAATCCAGCGGCTGGGCCAGGTTCTGCTTGGAGAGTTTTTGCCCCTGATCATTCATGGCCAGCGGCAAATGCAGATAGCGCAGTTCCGGATAGCCCAGCACCCGCCCAAGCCAGATCTGTCGTTCGGTATTGTCCAAGAGGTCTGCGCCGCGGACGACATCGGTAATGCCTTGCAGATAGTCATCGACCACCACGGCCAGCTGATAGTTAATAATCCCGTCACGGCGTTTTAAGACAAAATCACCCAGATCTTGTTGCAGGTTGGAGCAATGTCGGCCCTGCAAGCGGTCTTCAAAGCAAATGTCTATATCGGTCACTTTCAGGCGGATGGCCTGCTGTGCAAAGGAGAGTTGCAGATTGCGGCAGGTGCCAGCATAAATATGATTGGAACCGAGCATTTTACGCGTGCACTGACAGGCATAGACCCAGCCTTGCTCGGCGAGTTGCTCAAGAACGTCTTCGTAAATGGCCAAACGGTCTTTTTGAAACAGAATCTCGCCATCCGGCTCGAACTGAAAGGCATCTAGAGAACGCAGGATATGCGCTTCACTGCCGGGATAAATACGGGGAATGTCGGTGTCTTCAATACGGACCAGCCAGCGCCCATGCTGGGCCTTGGCGTCACAATAACTGGCCACCGCAGTAATGAGGGAACCAAAATGCAAAGGGCCGGTTGGCGATGGCGCAAACCGGCCCACGTAATTCTCTTCAGCTTTCCCTCCCTTTATCAAAGGGAGGGGCAGGGAGGGATTACGAATAGACATGCTTAACCGTTATTTTGCTTCTCTTTGATTTCTGCCAAAGTTTTGCAGTCAATACACAAAGTCGCAGTTGGACGCGCTTCTAAACGGCGTAAACCAATTTCGATTCCGCAGGTTTCACAGAAACCGTAGTCATCGTTTTTAATGGCTTCAATGGATTGTTCAATTTTACGGATCAGTTTGCGTTCACGGTCACGGGTACGTAACTCGATAGCAAACTCTTCTTCCTGAGTGGCGCGGTCGTTTACGTCAGGCAATGCAGTATTTTCATCTTGCATTGTGTTTAGCGTACGATCAACTTCAGACATCAGCTCGGCTTTCCAGGCCAAGAGAATCTGACGGAAGTGCTCAAGCTGGCCCTCAGACATATATTCTTCATTTTTTTTCGGCTGATAAGGCTCAATACCAAATAAGCTAGCAGTAGAACCACCTTCTGACGCCTTTGGCTTTGTCTTACGCACGCGCTTTGTAGATTTTTCCTCTACAACATCTGTTTGTTCGTCCAAGACTTGATTTTGGTTGTCATTCGCCATGTAGGGCATTCCTCATCATATACGTATTATCTATACGCAAAAAATATGGTGATATGCAAGTGTTTTTATCCACTCCCAAGGAGAAGATTATCCCTTCGGGGGTCGTCATCATATAGACTTTTTATGTATATTGATAGTCTTTGATGTTTGGATTTCGTCGTATCACGTTTTCCTTCGCAGCCATAACTTAAAGCAAAAAGATTAAAATGAAAAGTTAATAACCTGAAATTTCATTATTTATTTGACCGACTAAATTTTCAACACGATGTACCTGTGTGTCGAACTCGCCATTGTCCTTTAAATGCAAGACCCGATAGCCCGGTGCTTCCTGTCCCAGGGCAAAATCATCACTGTGCGGTTTAAACTGCACTGAAGTCGAAGGTGTTGAATAAAAAGGAATATTGTTCCAGATGTTCAGCGAATCCTGATGCACGTGACCAAATAAAACCGCTTTAATATTCTGATGCTTGGCCATCACTTCAGTCAGATCTGCGGTATTTTTCAGTTTGTGCTGATCGACCCAATGCGACTGCATGGCAAAAGGATGATGATGACAGGCCAGAATCACATGCTGGCTGGCATGTTCGGTTAACAGCTGGTCCAGTTGCGCGAGCTGGGAGGGTTCAATCCGGCCATCAATCTGATTCTTGACCGCACTGTTCAGCAGCATGATGGTCCAGCGACCCAAATGAATGGCATGTACCCGGTTTTGCTGCTGGTGAAACGGAAAATACTCCACCTCATCATGATTGCCCGGAATCTGATAAAACGGAATATTTAGGCGGTGCATAAATGCCAGATAGCGCGCATAGGTCGCCGGCACTGGCACCTGTGCCAGATCCCCGGTATGAACAATGGCATCCAGCTCAGGATAACGTTGCTGAATATCACGCATGATGCCATGAAAGCTGTGTTCCGGATTCATCTGCACAAATTTAAGGTCTTCCTGATCCATTAAATGTGTGTCTGAAATCTGGACGATGGTCCAGCTTTGTGTATTTTTGCTTATAAAAGTCATGCCTGGCCCCTTAGACATTCCTTATGGTTTAATTTGTTGTTGTAACCATTGCAGGGCGATGATCAGCGGCGCATTCCTGAGCCGACCATTGGCCAATAAGATGGGTAAGTGCTCATATTCAAAAATATGCAATTGAATATTTTCGCCTTCCTCACTGAGACCAAACACACCGCCTTGTTCCGGCAAATTTACTTTCGCACTATATAAATGAAAGATTTCCGCACAAGCCCCTGCAGAAGGATAGAAGGTAAACAGATGCTGCAGTTCTTCAACTTCGCAGCCTGATTCTTCTAGGGTTTCACGGCGAATGCAGCTTTCCGGTGATTCATCACCATCGAGTACGCCCGCAATGACTTCAAGTTGCCAGGGAGAATCCTGATCATCCATTGCCCCAATACGAAATTGTTCTATTAATGCAAATTTATGTTTTTTTTCATCATATAACAATACACCGGCTGCCTCCGGGCGTTGAATCAACTCCCGATGAATGACCGGTGTATAGTGGTTTTGATTAAACAGGCGATGGCTCAGACTGACTTTTTCAACCTGAATAAAGCCACGAAACAAGAATTCACGCTGTTGAATGCGCAGTTCATTTCGACCATAGGTCGCCTGTTTAAGTATTTCCATAAAACATCATACGGATGAAGAACATCAGTTTTCATCCTAACTGAGATTAAATGGAACACAAACTCTTTTTCGATAGTTTAGACGTCGTGGTACAATTTTTGACCAGTCTGCTGATAGGTCTCCTTCATGGCTTTGAGACCTTCCGCAACCTCTGTATCACTTTGCATGGCTTCTTTAGCAAGATTCTGATTTTGCGCATAATCTCTCACATTTTGGGTGATTTTCATGGAGCAGAATTTCGGTCCACACATCGAACAGAAGTGCGCTGATTTGTGTGCTTCTTTCGGCAAGGTTTCATCATGCATACTGCGCGCCGTATCCGGGTCCAGACTCAGGTTAAACTGATCTTCCCAGCGGAATTCAAAGCGGGCTTTGGACAGGGCATTGTCACGCGCCTGCGCACCCGGATGACCTTTGGCCAGATCGGCGGCATGTGCAGCAATCTTGTAGGTGATAATACCGTCTTTAACATCTTTCTTGTTCGGCAGACCTAAATGCTCTTTTGGCGTCACGTAGCACAGCATGGCCGTGCCATACCAGCCAATCATAGCGGCCCCAATGGCCGAGGTAATATGGTCATAGCCCGGTGCAATATCGGTGGTTAGCGGACCAAGGGTATAGAACGGCGCCTCTTTGCAGACTTCCAGTTGCAGATCCATATTTTCCTTGATCATATGCATTGGCACATGACCCGGGCCTTCAATCATCACCTGTACATCATGTTCCCATGCGCGATGCGTTAACTCGCCCAGGGTACGAAGTTCGCTGAATTGTGCTTCATCATTGGCATCCTGAATACAGCCCGGACGCAGGCCATCGCCCAGACTGAATGACACGTCATAGGCTTTCATGATTTCACAGATTTCATCGAAGTGGGTGTACAGGAAGTTTTCTTCATGATGCGCCAGACACCACTGCGCCATGATTGAACCGCCACGTGACACAATACCGGTGAGACGGTTGGCGGTCAGCGGTACATAACGCAGCAGTACCCCGGCATGAATGGTGAAGTAATCCACACCTTGTTCGGCCTGTTCAATCAGGGTGTCTTTAAAGATTTCCCAGGTCAGGTCTTCTGCCACGCCGTTGACTTTTTCCAGGGCCTGATAAATGGGCACGGTACCAATTGGCACGGGTGAGTTACGGATAATCCATTCGCGGGTTTCATGAATATTTTTCCCGGTCGATAAATCCATGATGGTGTCGGCGCCCCAGCGGGTGGCCCAGGTCATTTTTGCCACTTCTTCGGCAATGTCAGAACCCAGTGCCGAGTTACCAATATTGGCATTAATTTTCACCAGGAAATTACGGCCAATAATCATTGGCTCAATTTCAGGGTGGTTAATGTTGGCGGGAATAATGGCGCGGCCGGCAGCGACTTCCTGACGTACAAATTCCGGGGTAATTTCACGCAGGTTTTGTGCGCCAAAGTTTTGTCCCGGATGCTGGCGCATATCGACGCCTTGCTGTTGGCGCAGGTTTTCACGGATAGCGATGTATTCCATTTCCGGGGTAATAATGCCCTGTTTGGCATAATGCATTTGGGTCACGTTATGCCCGCGTTTGGCCCGACGCGGTTTCTGGATATGGGCAAAACGGATGTCGGCGGTGCGGATATCGCGCAGGCGTTCCTGACCGAATTTAGAACTGAGCTGATCCAGAATTTCAGTATCGTTACGCTCTTCAATCCAGCGTTCACGCACATTCGGTAAACCCTGGTTCAGATCAATATTGACTTCCGGGTCGGTGTAAACGCCAGAGGTGTCATAGACCATTACCGGCGGATTGTGTTCACCGCCTAAACTGGTTGGGGTTTCAGTCAGTTCAATCTGGCGCATCGGGACACGGATATCCTCACGTGAGCCCTGAATATAGACTTTGCTCGAAGCGGGTAAAATACGGGTGAGGTCTTTGGCATCTTGCTCGTGTTGAGCAGAAATGGCCTCAGAAGAAAGATTCGTTAATTGGTTCATACCATGATCCTTATGAAGAGCATCAACGAATCAAGCACGACCAAAACGAAACGGATTTATCCTGAATAATAAATCGAAACTTAAGGTTTAGTTGCGCTTGATTCCTACGCAGGTGTTAACCTGATCAGGTTCAACGGTACTTGTGCTTAATCATCTATACGGTTAGACAATTACACAATCTCAGCGAGGATTTACTCGCGCTCCGTCAAGCTGCTTAAATCTTAACAGGTTGGCTTAAAAAGGCCAGTGATAAAACTGCCAAATTGGTGGGTGGCTTAGTTATTCTGATAAGGCATACAGACCGCATCGCTAAAACAGTCACGGGTCGGACTTAAGCCGTTTAGCGGTAAATCCAGATAATGGGACAGCTGCTTTAGCGCCAGGGTGTTGGCACGTTCATTGTTTTGTTCTTGTGCGGTCAGGCTGACTGGAATACGGTTACGCCGTTCCTGTGGCGACATCTGTACAAAGCTGCGGAATTTACGCGCCTGATCTGCCAGTCGCGACTGCTCCAGCTTGGCCAGCTTTTCAATTTCATACCAGACACTGGGTTGAATCGCATATTCTGCTTCATAGCTGTCTGAAACCGGGGTATTTAAGGTGCCTTTAAACAGGAACATACGATAGACCTGATCCAGATAACGCGCATCGCGGATATAACTGCTGTCAGGATAGTTTTTGACATAATCTTCCCAGAACAGGGCGCGACGCACCACTTCCTGGGCATCAATGGTCAGGCCGCCATCACGAATCGGACGTTGCATATTCTGTTCGGCCAGATTTTCAATAAAAATCCGTTCGGCATCGGGCAGATAAGGCGCAAAAATACGAGCCAGGTACTGCGGATTACGCCGATAGACCAGTTGCCCTTCACCGGCATCATACAGGTCGACATAGGCCTGACCTTTGTGTTTCAGCAGATACTGGTCGCGTAAGGCAAACTGTTCGAAATGGCTTTGCTGAATGGTGGGATGCTGGGCCAGATCAAAGGCATACTGATCAAAAGCGGTCTGCTGCTGGGCGGTACGTTCGACTTTCAGAAAATTCTGGTACATCTGGGCAGACAGTTCCAGCAGATGCTGCTGGTCGGGGAAATCCATTAGTGGCAAACAGACTTTTAAATCCTGGTTAATCTGTTCCAGGGCAAAGGTGGTGCGCTGCTGGTTAATCTCGCGCATTTCCTGTTCAATGCCGCGGCAGATCGACTTTAAATCGACCGCCTGTTCAGCCACAGCCTGCTTCGGCTTCTGTTCAATGACCACAGGGGGTTCTGGCCTTTGACACGCGGTCAAAACCATTGCAGAACATAAACTGAGCAGTAAAGTACGCCAGCGGGGAGAAATAAGCTTCACGATAACCCAATTAAAAAAAGCAGCAAAAAACAACAAGTGCGGAATGTATGGCGCTATTGTAACCAGCTTCGGGCCGGCGAATTGTAGCGTTGTGCTGAAGTTTGGTTACATGGCTGTGAGTGCGCTCTTGGCTCAACTCAACTGGACAGCTTGCTGCTCGGGTTAAAGCGGTAAAATATAAAAAAATAATCAAAAACATACGAAAAAAATGCGATAAATCGCTACTATGGAGCAAATTGAGTCAATGCTTGACTGAGACATGGCCATTTTGGCGAGATGAGTTAAACGAATAAAATGAAGAAAAAAATATGTATATTGGGCCTGCTGTTGTTTAGCCCTTGGACGCAAGCCTTGGATCTGGTCGAGGCCTATGAGCGTGCCAAAGCCACCGATCCGAACTGGCAGGCCAATCTGCTGCAATATGAAGCCGATCAACTGAATTTAGGCATTGCCAAAGGCAATTTGCTGCCGACCGTGACTGTGTCTGGCAATATCACCCGGCGCAGTCAGGACGCCAATGCTGCGACAATTCCAGGTTTTCCAGTCAGCTCTGAAAGCCTGTCGCCTTCAGCAACCACCACCCGTCAGGTGAGTGTCACTGCACGCCAGCCTTTATTCCGCTGGGATGCCTGGGAAGGCCTAAAACAGGTCAAAACCTCACTCAGTCTCAGTGAAGTCACCTTAAGACTGCAAAAGCAGGAGCATATCTTAAATGTGGCCGAGGCCTACTTTAATGTGCTACGTCAGCAGTCTTTAACCACCGCCTATTTACAGGAAGAGCAGGCGCTGCTGGAACAGCTGAACATGATGAATGCCAAGCTGCGTGAAGGACTGGTTGCGCGCAGTGATGTCAGCGAAGCCGAGGCGCAATATCAAAATGCCAAGGCCAACCGGATTGCCACTCATGTTCAGCTGGTGCTGGCACAGGAACAACTGGCACAGCTGATCGGGCCATATCGTGAAAATCTGGCGGTACTGCGAGATGACTTTCAGTTCCAAAAGCCTTATCCGGCCAGTTTAGAAGCATGGACCGAGCTGGCACAAAGTCAGAACCTGTCCATTTTGCAGGCCCGCTTGCAGCAGCGTTATGCCGAAGACCAGAAACGGGTGGAGCAGGCCGCGCGTTATCCGCAAATTGAAGCGGTCGGTACTTATGGCTATAACAAGCAGACGCCACAAAGCCTGATTTCTCAGGATGGTCAGTTTGATCAGGTCGGCATTGAAATGAACTGGAATGTGTTTACCGGCGGCCGTACCCAGCGCAATATCCAGAAAGCAGCAGTGAATGTCGATAAAGCCGAAGCCGAGCTGGATGCGGCCATCCGTAAAGCCAATACCGATGTAAAAAGTGCCTATTTGCAGGTGGAAACCGATCAATCCAAGTTACAGGCACGACAGGCGGCCATGCAATCGGCGCAACTGGTATCGCGCGCCTCCCGTGCCCAATATCATGAAGGCCTAAAAACCATGGTCGATGTCCTGCTGGCCCAGCGTAATGCTTTTTCGGCCAAGCAGGACTATTTGAATGCCAAATATGATTATCTGATTAATGTGCTGCGCCTCCGGGCATCGGTGGGGCAACTCAGTGAAAAAGATCTGGCCGAGATGAACTTGTGGTTAATAGAAAAACCTTAAATTTCAATAAAATAAAATGATGTAATCGGGCACTTGTTTAAATTGTCATAAAAGCTTAATGTTTAATATGATTTAATAATCAATGATCAAATAAGTCCGTTATTATTGCATTGGAGTACATCTCTTGAGTCCAAATAATCCTGTGTTAAATCACCATATTTCTTCTCAATTTAATGAAGATCTACAGGATGTCAATACAAAATTCATGACCATGGGTGGCTTGGTAGAGCAGCAGGTGGCCAATGCGATTCATGCATTGCTGGACACAGATGCCGCGATGGCAATAGAGGTGCAATTTCAGGACAATGCAGTGAACCGTCTGGAAACTGAAATTGATGAAGCATTAACCCTGATTTTGGCACGCCGTCATCCCGCTGCAATTGACCTGCGCATGGTGATTGCCATGAGCAAGGCCAATACCGACCTGGAACGTATTGGCGATGAAGCGGCCAAAATTGCCCGGATTGCACAAAGCCTATGTGAAGAAGGGGGCTCGCCGCGCGGTTATATGGAGACCCGTCATATTGGTAACCAGGTGCGAGTCATGATTCATGATGCGCTGGATGCTTTTGCCCGTTTAGATGTCGATCAGGCTTTACGTGTACTGCTGGCCGATGCCGATATCGACCGTGAATACCAGTCGGCCACCCGGACCTTAATGACCTATATGATTGAAGATCCGCGTCATATTTCCCGTGTCATCAATGTAATGTGGGTACTGCGTTCCCTAGAGCGGATTGGTGACCATGCGCGTAATATTTCCGAGCAAGTGATTTATATGGTCAAAGGTCTGGATGTGCGTCATACCAGCATGGAAGAAATTGAACAGAAAGTTCAAGAACGCTAAGTTTGAATACCAGAAACAGCCTGAAATAATTTCAGGCTTTTTTTATGGATTACGCATAAAATGGATAAAAAAAATCCCAGATTTTGGGGGAAATCTGAGATCGAAATCGGGGATATTTATATCTATTATAAGAGATGCTTCCATCTCCTTGATTGTTATTATAGGAAGATGATGCGCGGAAATCTTTAAGCTTATTGTAGTCTAATGTTGAGTTTTATGAACAAATGTATCGGCCAGTTACAATACCAATCGGTTAAATAGGTTAATTTTAATCTAAATTATAAACCCCTGATTTTGGTGAAGTAAAACTTTATAGTTGTCCAGATATACCTGTCAATTCAATAAAAACCAATCACCTTAAGCTCACTATAAACAGGGAGCTTGCGGCTGGAAAACAACAGAGTTCATCTACTTTTTCTGTGCCAAGCCTGAAATGGGTGAATGAAGAGGAATTCATTTTTTATCGATGAAATTTTTTTGGATTAAAGGCTAAAAGCATCTTCCGAGATAAAACCCTATGTGCAGTGGTTGATCTTGGGTTTGGATAGAGTAAAAGAAAAGCTCCATTTCTGGAGCCTTTCAAATTTAAGCCTACGCGCTTCGCTTGTCTTACGTAATTTTTACAACCGTGCATAAAAAAATCCCCAAAAAATGGAGATTCTTTTTGCATGAAAGTCTACGCGGACTTCGCCCTTGTCTTGCGTAAAACTTAAAGCAGCGCTTTCTTTTTTACTCGAAGCACAGCTTCTCGTCTTGCGGCGTGGCGGAGCAGTATCGAGTATAAAAAAGGAGCCTCTTCAGACTCCTTTGAGACATTTGAAACTACGCGCTTCGCTTGTCTTACGTAATTTTTACAACCGTGCATAAAAAAGAATCCCCAAAAATGGAGATTCTTTTTGCATGAAAGCCTACGCGGACTTCGTCCTTGTCTTGCGTAAAACTTAAAGCAGCGCTTTAAGTTTTACTCAGGCTTTAGCCCTTCGGCTTTTTCTAAGGTTTCGTCATTATTGAAGAATTTTTCGCGCTGTTCTTCCAGAAACTTTTTCGCATCTGCTTCAAACACATTTAAACGCTTTTCATTGATCAGCGTGGTCTGATGTTTCAGCCATTCGTTCCAGGCCTGTTTAGATACGGTATCAAATAATTCCTGACCTTTGGCACCCGGGAACGGGGCAAAGTCCAAGCCTTCCATTTCTTGTTGATACTTACGGCAAAATACTTGTCGAGACATATCCATACTCCGAATTTAAGATTAAGCGTAAAGTTGCTCTAAACGGGCGTGGGCGCGTTCAATCGCAGCAGCGACTTGTGCCGGAGCAGTCCCCCCAATATGGTTACGTGCATTCACTGAAGCTTCCAGAGTCAAGGCTTTTTCAAATACATCGGCCTGAATCAGGTCAGAGAACTGCTGCAGCTGTTCCAGGGTCAGTTCAGACAGGTCTTTGCCTTCCTGTACGCCCAGTGCGACCGCTTTACCAACAATTTCATGGGCATCACGGAAAGCAACGCCATTTTTCACCAGGTAATCCGCAAGGTCGGTTGCAGTAGAGAAACCACGCAGCGCCGCTTCACGCATTTCTGCAATGTTAGGCACCAATGCCGGAATCATGTCAGCAAACGCCATCAGTGAACCACGTACAGTATCAATTGCATCAAACAGAGGCTCTTTGTCTTCCTGGTTGTCTTTGTTATAGGCCAGTGGTTGACCTTTCATCAGGGTCAACAGGCTCATTAAATCACCATAAACACGGCCGGTTTTACCGCGAACCAGTTCAGGGACATCCGGGTTTTTCTTTTGCGGCATGATTGATGAGCCGGTACAGAAACGGTCAGGAATATTCACAAATTTAAACTGGGCTGAGGTCCACAGAATCAGTTCTTCCGACATACGCGACAGGTGCATCATAATCAGCGATGCAGCGGCGTTAAATTCAATCCCGAAATCACGGTCTGATACAGCATCTAACGAGTTTTCAGATACAGCTTCAAAGCCCAACAATTCTGCGGTAAAAGCACGGTCAATTGGGTAAGTGGTACCTGCCAAAGCAGCAGAACCCAAAGGCATACGATTAACACGTTTGCGGCAGTCAATTAAACGCTCAGAGTCACGTACCAACATTTCGAACCATGCCATAAGGTGATGACCAAAAGTCACAGGCTGTGCGGTTTGCAAATGGGTAAAACCAGGCATAATTGTATGCGTGTTTTTGGCTGCCAAGCTCAAAATGCCGTGTTGTAATTTTTTTAATAATTCTAAAATGGCATCAATTTCGTCACGGACATACAAACGAATATCGGTTGCCACTTGGTCGTTACGGCTACGACCAGTGTGTAATTTTTTACCTGTAATGCCAATACGCTGAGTAAGGCGCGATTCGATGTTCATGTGGACATCTTCAAGGTCAATACGCCATTCAAATTGACCTGCTTCAATTTCAGCCTGAATGGTATTTAAACCTTGGATAATATCGTCACGCTCTTCAGTCGTAAGTACGCCTACTTTGGCAAGCATCGTTGCATGCGCAATTGAGCCAGCAATATCTTGTTTATAAAAGCGTTGGTCAAATTGAACAGATGCTGTAAATTCAGCAACAAAAGCATCAGTCGCTTCAGAGAAACGACCGCCCCACATACCCGAAGTTTGGGCTTGTGACGGATTTGAGGAATTAGAAGATGTGGTCATATCGGCTCAATAGAATAAAAAGCAATAATTTGAAAACGAGTATAACAAATTCGGAATCACTTGCCGAAGGGCAGGTGAGATCATCTTTTGCAGATACGGCTGATGAAAAAAATTACAGTTATTTTTTTACGAAAATAGGGCGTTGGCAACATCTAATTGAATTATTTATTGCCAGCAATGTATTGGCCATGGTGCTGGCACTGGCTGAAGCGCAAGGCTGGCAGGCATTAACCGGTTCACGACTGCTGCAATATGTGCTGTACATTAACTGGGTGTTACTGGCCTTTACTGCCTTTATTGAATATTTTCAAAGACGTTTGGGTCGGATGAGTCTGGGCTTTTCGCTCGGTTTTGGTTTTTTATTGCTACAGCTGATTGTACTGGTGACTACTTTAAGCCTGAATCTGCTGACGCATTTTGGCCAGAATTTTCATCTGCGTGACTTGACTGCAGCCGAGCTGGGGGGCGGGCTGGATTTGCATTTAAGTTATGGTATCTTGCTGGGAGCATTCTGTTTTCGCTATTTATATTTGCGCGAACAGAATTATCTGCGCGAGCAAAGTGCTCTAAAGGCCAAGGTGCATGCCTTGCAAGCGCGTATCCATCCGCATTTTTTATTCAACAGTTTAAATAATGTCATTAGCCTGATTGCGATTGATCCTGAAAAAGCCGAGCAGATGCTGCTCAATCTGTCACGTCTGTTTCGTGCCAGTTTACAGGAAGTCAAGCTGGTCAAGCTGCAGGAAGAAGTTGAATTATGCCAGCGTTATCTGGAGATTGAGCAGATTCGTCTGGGTGAACGCTTGCAGGTGGAATGGAAAATTGAACAGCCGCAACTGCTCAGTCAGGTACAAATTCCCTTATTAACTTTACAACCTTTACTGGAAAATAGTATTTTTCATGGTGTTGAAAAAATATCCAGACCGAGTACCATTAGCGTATTGGTAGAAATTTTGGAAAATCAAGTCAATATCGTCATTACAAACCCTTACGTAAACGCTAAAATGAATTTACGACAAGGACATGGTATTGCAATTCAAAATGTGCAACAGCGTCTACGCGCCTTTTATGGAAGAAAGGTGGTCTTTCAAACGTATGCAGGGGAGGGCATGTATACCACCGTGGTACAGTATCCATATAAATAAAAAAAAATTCACGTTAAGCTATAAAAATAAATGATTTAACGTAAAGGAGGGATAAATGGATGTTCTGATCTGTGATGATGAACCTCTTGCAACTGAGCGTTTGGCCCGCTTGGTGACTCAACTTGGACATCAGGTGGTGGCAACCGCCAGTCATGGTGAGCAGGCCATTGAGCTAGCAGATGAACATCAGCCAGATGTCGTGTTATTAGATATTCAGATGCCAGAAATGGATGGACTAAGCTGCGCCCAGCATTTGCGCGAGCTTGACCCCATGCCGGCAATTGTCTTTTGTACCGCCTATGATGAGCATGCACTTGATGCATTTAAATCGCAGGCAGAAGGGTATTTATTAAAACCGGTCATGCAACAGGAATTGCAGCAGGTTTTAGATCACTTAACCAAACTCACGCAAGCCCAGCTGAGTCACATAAAACAAAAAGAAAATATGGAAGAATTGAATATAAAACGCCACCAGATCACGGCGAAAACTTATCGTGGTGTTGAACTGGTGCCTGTAGAAAATATTTATTATTTTTTAGCAGATCAAAAATATGTCACCGTGCGCCATAAAAATGGCAGCGTGCTGATTGACGAAACCTTAAAAGACCTGGAGCATGAATTTGCCGATCAGTTTATTCGGATTCATCGCAATGCACTGGTCTCGATTCATTATCTTGAAGGACTGGAAGTGATTAATACCGGTCAATATCAGGTGCGTTGTCGTGAACTGGAAGAACGTCTGGCAGTAAGCCGTCGTCATTTACCGACCTTAAGAGAACGTATTCAGAAACTGTAAGCACCGGCTGAAATGGCTTTTTCGCCATCTCAGGGTGCAAATTGACTTGCATTTTCAAGCGATCAGGTTAAGTTTAAGGGAATCCTTTTATTTGCTTTCACTGACATGATGAACACCCTGAAAATTGCAACTCGACAAAGCCCGCTGGCATTATGGCAGGCGGAATACATTCGTGCGCGTTTAGAAGCCTTACATGCCGGTCTAAACGTGGAGTTGGTCACCTTTGTGACCCAGGGTGATAAAATTCTCGATACCCCCTTAGCCAAAATTGGGGGCAAGGGACTGTTTGTCAAAGAATTAGAAGCAGCTTTGCTAGATGGTCGTGCTGACCTTGCTGTGCATTCCATGAAAGATGTGCCAATGGCGCTACCAGAAGGCTTAAGCCTGGCGGTGATTTGCGAGCGTGAAGATCCGCTGGATGCCTTTGTGTCCAATACTTATGCCAGCTTTCAGGACTTGCCGCAGGGTGCCAAAGTCGGAACGTCCAGTTTGCGCCGTAAATGCCAGATTTTAAAAGCACGCCCTGACCTGGAGATTATTGATTTGCGCGGTAACGTTGGTACCCGTCTGTCCAAGCTGGATGCAGGTCAATATGATGCGATTATTCTGGCCAGTGCCGGCCTGAAGCGTTTGGGCCTCAGTGAGCGGATTCGTCATACGCTCGCGCCTGAAGTGAGTTTGCCGGCCGTGGGTCAGGGCGCTTTGGGGCTGGAATGCCGGACTAATGATCAGGCCGTACTCGAGCTGATTTTGCCGTTGATGGATGATGAAACCAATGTCTGTGTACGCGCAGAACGTGCGTTTAATGCTTATTTGGAAGGCGGTTGCCAGGTGCCGATTGCCGGTTATGCCACTTTAAAAGATGGTCAGCTGTCGATGGAAGGCCGGGTGGGCAGTGTCGATGGCCAGACCTTGTTAAGCGCACAGCTTAGTGCCGCACCCGAGCAGGCCGAACAGCTGGGTGAGCAACTGGCACAGAACTTGTTGGCACAAGGGGCAGGTGAGCTGCTAAAAGCCTTATATTAAGATGCTGTTTATTAATACCCGTCCGGCCGATCGTGCCTGTGCCTTGTCACAGGCTTTAAGGCAACAGGCCTGGTCGGTGATTGAGCTGCCTCTGCTGGAATTACAGGCCTGTCCCTGGTCCGATGCATTGGCACAGCTGTACCAGCAATTACCACAGGCGCAGCGGATTGTGGTGGTCAGCCCGACCGCAGTACACATCGGGATAGAGTATCTGGCGAAAAGCGGTATTCATCTCGATCAATTACAACATTTACAGTGGATTGCGGTTGGTGAAAAAACGGCGCAGGTACTGGCAGAATACGGAATTTCGAGCGCCGTGCCGGAGGTTGAAACCTCGGAAGGCATGCTGGAACTGCCTTTATTAAAATCCCTGGCGGCCGGTTCGTGTATTGCCTTCTGGCGCGGTGAAGGTGGACGTCAGTTTATGATGGACAGCCTGCAACAGGCCGGAATGCAGATTCTGAATTTTATTTTATATCAGCGTCAGTGTCCGGCCGCGTCGATTCAGCAGATGCCCGCGCTATTGCCACAACTGCAGCAGCACCGGGACTATTGGATGCTGATTAGCAGTGAGGCCAGCTGGTTAAACTGGTTGCGGCTGAGTCAAGCACAAAAAGAATTATTGAACCGGGGACGTTATCTGGTGCTGGGTGACCGCCTGGAAGCGCTGTTGATGGATTATCAACAACAGCATCACACCCGTTTTCAACTGATCAAGTTGACGAATTTAAAAACAGAAACAATACTGCAGCAGATTGAGCTTAAATCAGGACACGCATGAAGAAGCTACTTATTTTATTATTGATCATCGGCTTGGCCTGGATGTTAAAGCTGAGCTATGACGTATTTAAAATAACGGCGCAGCAGTCCGAATTGTCTCAGAGTATGCATCAGGCGGAAAAAAGCCGCGCCAATCTCAATGACCAGCTAGTGGCTTTGCAGCGCCAGAGTAGCAATCCTTCACCGTCAGCATCTTCAAGTGCGCCTGCAACTAATACTACAGTGCAGATCAGCCAGACCACGATCACGCCGCAGCAGATGCTTCAACAGCAGCTGGAACTGATCGAATTTGCCTTAAAGCAGGCGCAATATCCGTATGCACTGGAAAAGTTGGCAGTACTGGATGTTCAGCTGAATCAGTGGGCTTTGTCACCGGCCTTGGCCGAAAGCCTGCATCAAACCCTGAGCAAAGACCGGCAGCTGATCCAGCAATTTGCGGCACAGCGCAGTGCCCAGCAGCAGCAGGTCACTCAGGCTCTACAGCAGCTGGATCAGCTGTTGCGTCAGGAAATCCAGCAGCCACAACTGCAGCCGGCGCAAGAGGCCAATCCGGCCTTCTGGCATAAGTGGTTGAAACTGGAAGCCGTCGAGCAGCCAGCGACTGTACTTAGTCAGCGTCAATTGCTGTTAAAAGAAGCGCAGTTGCGTTTATTACTGGCACGTCAGTTATTAGGACAAGGCCAATATCTGAATTATCAGCAGGAGCTGACTGAAATTTTTCATCTGTTACAGCTGCTGCCGGATCGGGGGGCGCAGCAGTTAAGCGCTGAATTGGCGGAAATTCAGAGCCTGACCGTGATTCCTGTGCCGGTGCTGACCAGCCGCACCTTATTGGATGAATGATCATGAAGCAGATTGTTCTGGCCTATGTTTTGGTCACGTTAGTGCTGGTGGCCTTGCTCAGTGTATTCAGTTATGGCTATGGCGCGGGCTATGTTTACCTGTATTGGCGTGACTGGCAGCTACAGACCAATATCTGGGTGCTTTTAATTTTATTGATGCTGATCAGTCTGGTGGTGCAGCTGATCTGGGCGATGCTAAAGCGTTATTTAAGCCGTGAACAGCGTAAGCAGGCAGCGGTGTTTGATTTCCAGCATTTACATCCTTATGAGCAAATGGCAGTAATCTGGCTGCTGGATGCCGCGCGTGAGCAGGACGCCTTTATCCGTCAGGTATTTAACCAGTCTGGTTTATTAAAAGCCGTGATTCATTCACGCCTGTCGCTGATGCAGCAGGATTATCCGGTGGCCTTGCAGATGTTAAACCAGAGTAATGCCATGGCCTTTGAGCTGGCCGAGTTGCAGCGTATTGAAATTTATCTGGCGCAGCAGCAACCGGAAAAAGCCCTGACCCATCTGGAATTTTTAAATGGCCATCAACTGTCGCCGTGGCTCAAAGATGTCAAACAGGCCTATGAACAGCGCTTAACCGCACTGTGGGGGGAGTTTGCACTGCAATATCCGTGGTTATATTTGCGTGCGACTCAATATGGGCATTTAGGGTTGGACAGCAAGCAGTTATGGCTTGAGCAAATCTTGCAGCATTTTGAGCAGGCCACACCGGAAGCATTGCAGGATTTAAAACAGCGTTATTGCAATCTGTCCGGGCAGATATTTACCCAGCCGTATGCGATTAAAGTGCTGTGGTTAAAAGTGCTGGTACGCTTAAGCGATATGGGAGAGCAGCAGGATCATCTGGCGGTGCATTTACTGTCTGAACAGTTTCATCAGGATGTGTTCTATTTATGGTTCCAGCAGCAGCTGTTAAAACCGGTACCGGATTATCTCAAGATTGAAGATTATCTGAATCAGTGGGAACAGCAATATCCTGCTTTACCGGTATTGAGTTTTGCCAAATGGCATATATTGGAAGCTACCGGTCGTCATGACGATGCAGCACAGCTTCTAGATTTATATCCGGAACATATTTTAATGAACTATTTAAGAATTAAATCAGCATTAAAAGATCAACCACATTTACAGCAGCAGTTAAATCTGGTGTTTGAAAATAATAGTCATTTCATGAAAATTAAAATCTAGGTAAAGTCGCATGCAATTAACCGATTATCCAGTAATTCATCAACAAGTGGTGGCATGGGGCGATATGGATGCGCTTGGTCATGTCAATAATGTGATGTATTACCGCTATATTGAAAGTGCCCGCATTCATTATATGGATCAGATCAGAATGATGCAGCAATCCTTTTCGACGGTAGTGGCATCAAATCAGTGCAAATATATGCGTCCGGTATTTTATCCGGATACCTTAAAAATAGGTGTGCGGGTTGAGGAAATCCGAAATAGTGCTTTTCGCATGCATTATCTATTATGGAGCGAGCAGCAGCAGGCTGTAGTCGCGAGTGCAGAAGCCATCATGGTTTGTGTTAATTCTGAAAGTATGCAGAAAATGCCATTACCCGAGTCGATTCGGCAGCGTATTTTGGCTTTGGAAAATAGTGTGGGGCATTATCTGGATTAATTCTAATCCCGAATAAATAGATTATTTATCTCTGTTAATAATTGTTTTTCATTTCAAATAATGATTGAAACTTAATTCAGATAAAAATATGATGTATTAATGCAATTGAAGTAAATTAATATAAAAGCATACTTGTGGAGTAAATATGATGCCCGATATTAGTAATTTGTCTGTAGAACAATTAAAGCGCTTGCAGGAAGAAGCGGAAGCATTAATTGCATCGAAAAAGGACCAAGCAGTTGAAGATGCATATAATCAGATTTTGGCAATTGCTGAAAATGCGGGTTTAAGCATTGAACAGATTCTTGAGTTTGGTGCGTCTAAACGTAAAAAGAATGTACGTAAATCGGTAGAGCCGCGTTATCGTAATAAAGCCAATGCCAATGAAACCTGGACAGGTCGTGGTAAGCAACCGCGCTGGTTAGTGGCAGAACTGGAAAAAGGTGCCAAGCTTGAAGACTTCTTGATCTAAACTTCATCAGATTGTCATCTAAGCGCACTAGAGTGTCGAAACCAAGCAGAACTGCTTGGTTTTTTTATGTGTATCCGTTGGTGTTGTAAAAAAAGTGTGCATAATGTGTGCATGAAAATAACAATTTGTTCATGAATGCATTAGATAGGTTGGTCGTGGTGGAATGATAAAGAAACCGAGATACATCACGTGGTGGATTTTCGCCATCATTGCTTTTTTAATTTTTGTGTTATTACAGATTCCTGCAGCTTGGTTAATTTCAAAGTTTTATAAAAACAATCAGAGTTTACATAATGTCAGTGGTAACATCTGGCAGGGGCAGGCAGATTGGCACAAGGGACAGTTGCGTGGCAGCTTAAGCTGGAATACGCGTCCTTTAGACCTGTTATTGCTGAAAGTGGCAGCCGATGTTGAAATCCATAGTGGTCATACCGAATTAAAAGGCGTGATGGGTTACCGTTTTGGGACCTTCATGCTGAACGCTGTACATGGCCGTGTTGCGCCAGAAACTCTAAAAACCCTGGTCGACTGGCAATGGCCGACCAATCCGATTCAATTGCAAAATATCGATCTGAACTATAACAAGCAGCAAGGGTTTGCCCAGGCACAAGGCCAGCTGAACTGGGCCGGCGGGGAGCTGGTGTATCAGTTTGCCCAGCGTCAAGAGCGCATGACCGTGCCCACGCTGAAAGGCACGCTGTCGGATGAAAGCGGAAAACTGAAAATTGATGTGCGTGATGCACGTGACCAGAAAATGATAAACCTGAGTCTGGATCAGGAGATGATGCTGGATGTGCAGCTGACCCAGCGTTTATTGATGCATGTTCCTTCTTATGAAGGCAAGGCTGGTGCTGATACCTATGTAATCAGTACCCGCCAGCCGCTATTCAAGGGAGGCTTCTGATGCAGAAAATCTGGGAACAGCTGCAGACTCTCCAGCTGAAACAGGCCGATCGTGTCGCACCGTTATTGCTGGCGCTGCTGATTCTGTATTTATGCTGGAAGCTGGCCAGTCTGTTCTGGCTATTACTGGCGCCGCCTCAAGCGATGCAACTGGATCGGGTCGAACTGGGTTCGCAGCAGCTGCGTGTACCGAATATCAGCAGTTTTGCCTTGTTTCATGAAGCGAGCCAGCGTACGCAGGCCGAAGACAATCTGAACCTTCAATTACAAGGCGTGATGGTCGGTTATCCCAACCAGTTTTCTTCTGCCGTGCTCAAAGTCAATGAGGTGGCAGAGCGCTATCGCGTCGGCGATGTGATTGAAGGCAGTGGTTATCAGTTGGCTGAAGTGTACTGGGATCGGGTGATTTTGCGTCATAGCAGTGGCGCCACCCGTGAGATAGAGTTTAAAGGCATTGAAAACGGGCTGAATCAGCCGATTGTGCCGACACAAACCCCAGCTACGCCCAACAGAAATCCGGCACCGGCAACAACTGCGCAAAATGCGATTGGTCAGGCGGTGCAAAAGATTCAGCAAGACCGGGAACGCTATTTACAGGATATGGGTGTAAATAGTGGTAATGGTCAGGGTTATGAAATTACCGCACGGACACCGGCGGCACTCAGAAACAGATTGGGATTACAACCAGGCGACCGGATTTTATCCTTAAATGGTCAGACTGTCGGACAAGGGCAAAATGAAGCCCAATTGCTGGAACAGGCAAGACAGGACGGTCAGGTCAGACTGGAAGTTCAGCGTGGTGACCAGGTCATCACGGTACAACAAGATTTTAAGTGACGGATTTGTCACCTTATAGGGTTAGGAAACACGGTAGATTATGGCTTTATTAAATCATGAGCGTCCGCTTTGGGCATTGGTGGTCGGCGCACCTCTGGTGGCTATGGTAAGTACGGCGAGCTATGCACAAACCTGGAAAATTAATTTACGTGATGCTGACCTGACTGCATTTATTAATGAAGTGGCCGATATTACCGGCAAGAACTTCGCGGTTGATCCACGGGTGCGCGGCAATGTTACGGTCATTTCCAACAAGCCGTTGAACCGCAATGAAGTCTATGACCTGTTTCTGGGCGTGCTCAATGTTAATGGGGTAGTGGCTATTCCCTCGGGTAATACCATCAAGCTGGTGCCAGATAACAATGTCAAAAGCTCCGGAATTCCGTTTGATGCACGCCAGAATGCGCGCGGCGACCAGATTGTGACCCGGGTCATCTGGCTGGAAAATACCAATGCCAATGACATGATTCCGGCTTTACGGCCTTTAATGCCGCAATTTGCCCATCTGTCTGCGGTGGCCGGCACCAATGCCCTGATTGTTTCGGACCGGGCCAGCAATATCTATCAGCTGGAAAATATCATCCGTAATTTGGATGGCACCGGCCAAAATGATATTGAAGCCATTTCGCTACAGTCCAGTCAGGCCGAAGAAGTGATCGGGCTATTGGAGTCAATGAGTTCGACCGGTAATGCCAAAGATCTCAAAGGCTCGCGGGTGCGAATTGTGGCGGATAACCGGACCAATCGCATTATCATTAAAGGCGATACCGCCACCCGCAAGCGTATCCGCCAGATGATTGAAATGATGGATGTGCCGGCGGCTGACCGTCTCGGTGGCTTAAAAGTCTTTCGCTTAAAATATGCCAGTGCGCAAAGCCTGGCGGAAATTCTGCAAGGGCTAGTATCGGGGCAGGCGGTCAGCAGTTCATCTTCCAATACGAAAAACAGCAGTAATAATAGCGTTAGCAATCTGGTCAATAACAGCAGTAACAGCACATCCAGCAATAGCACGGGCAGTACCTCGCCAAGTATTACCCTGAATAACGGTTTTGATCAGCAGAGCCAGATCACCAGCTTTAATGGCAATGGCGTCAGTATTATTGCCGATAGTAGCCAGAACGCCCTGGTGGTCAAAGCCGATCCACAGCTGATGCGCGAAATTGAATCTGCGATTCAACAGTTGGATACACGCCGTCAGCAGGTGCTGATTGAAGCCGCGATTATAGAAGTAGAAGGAACAGATGCGGACCAGCTAGGTGTGCAATGGGCTTTGGGTGATATCAGCAGCGGAATTGGCTTAATTAACTTCGATAAGTTTGGTACTAGTCTGAGAAATATTGCCGCCGGTTATTTAACTGGAGGTGCAGCGGGTGCTGGTGGCGCGATTGGCGCGGGTACCTCACTGGTGCTGGGGGATTATCAAGAAGGTAGTGATGGTTCACGCCGTTTGTATGGTGCGCTGATTCAAGCTTTAAAAGAAACCACCAAATCCAATCTGCTATCGACCCCATCCATTGTCACCATGGACAATGAAGAAGCCTATATTGTGGTTGGTGAGAACGTGCCGTTTGTCACCGGTTCGGTCAGTACAGGAAATGGTACCGTCAATCCCTATACCACCATTGAACGTAAAGACGTCGGGGTTACCCTGAAAGTGGTGCCGCATATTGGCGAAAATGGCACAGTGCGTCTGGAAGTGGAACAGGAAGTCTCTGGGGTCAATCGAGATCGTGGACAAGCACAGGATTTGGTGACCAGCAAGCGTGCAATTAAAACTTCGATTCTGGCCGAACATGGGCAAACCATCGTACTCGGTGGCTTAATCTCGGATAATACTACGTATGGACGTCAGGCTGTTCCAGGTCTGGGAGCGATTCCAGGTATAGGACGCTTATTTCGCGCTGAAGGTAAGTCTAATCAGAAACGTAACTTATTGATCTTTATCCATCCAACGATTGTGGGGGATAAAAATGAAGTGCGTAAACTGACGCAGCAACGTTATGGTCAACTCTATAGCCTGCAATTGGCACTCGATTCAGACGGTAGTTTTGCCAAACTGCCGGAGCGGGTGGAAGATATCTATCAGCAGCGGGTGCCGGTGTCTAAAACTCCCCTAAATCAAACCCGTTATCAGCAGGTGCCATCCGCGACCCCTGCAGCACAGTCGGGGGCGGCTGTAGTAACCACACCCGTTGCGGTAGAGCCGGCGCTGCAGCGTCAGACCTTAAGCCCGCAAGTCAGCAAAACCACCAATACCACCACCACGACCACCTTAAGACCGCGCTCTTAACAGAGCGGACATGGAATCTGGTTTTGAGCATGTTATGATGGGCAAAAATTTAAAGAGAAGTTCGCTATGACTTGGAAATTACAAGCAATTACGGGTGAATTTACCGGGCAGGAAATTAGTGTTGATCGTGACATGCTGGTGGGGCGTCATCAGGAAGCTGATGTGGTGCTGCAGTCGGCTGAAGTATCACGCAAACATGCTGCGTTGTTACTGAAAGCTGAAGACCTGTGGGTACAAGACTTAAATTCATCCAATGGCACCTTTGTGAATGACCTGCGGATTGAGCAGGAAACTCCGTTGCATGAAGGTGATATTGTCCAGTTTGCCAGCTTTAAATTTTCAGTCCTGGCACCAGCCAAACCGGAACTGTTGGCAGATGAGCCGCTTGCGCCTGCAGGCACCGAAGTAGAACAGATTCCTGAGCTGGATGTGGTGGAAACCGCTACTGCAGCCGAGCCGACAGAAACTGTAGCAGTGAAAACGCCGGCACAGCAGATGAATGATCAGGGTATGCCTGAGCTGAAAGAGCGTGATGCATCGGTACAATTGACACGTGATGGCATGCCAACCAATGTCGGTGTACCAAAACCGGCCCCAATTCCTGAAGGGACCGATTTAAGCGCGGCCACCCCAGAGCCACAACCGGTACCGGTTGAGCAGCCTGTATCACGCGTTGAGCAGGAAAAAGAGCAGCAGAAAAATGCCTCTGTCGGCCTGATGACCATTATTGTGCTGGTGATCCTGGCAATTATTGCCTGGCTGTTGTTTAAATAAACCGCGACACAGCATACAATCGAGGCATGCTTTGGCATGCCTTTATTTTTTGAGAGGACCAAAATGTCTGTGGCCAAACTTGACACCCGTGAGCTGATTTTATTTGACCTGGACGGCACGCTGGTCGATTCAGCCACCGATCTGTATCGTGCCATGAATATGAGCCTGAATGCCTTGCAGCTGCCCATGGTCACCGAAGCACAGGTACGCACCTGGATTGGCAAAGGCACCTCGGTATTTTGTCACAGCACCTTGCTGCATTTAACCGGAGAGGTGCATCCCGATCAGCATCAGCAGCTGCTGGAAACTTTCCTAGGAATTTACAATGCCGATCCTTGTCTGGATACCCAGCCTTTTGCCGGAATTCTGGAGTTTCTGGAATGGGGCAAACAGCAGCAGAAAAAAATGATCTGTGTCACCAACAAGCCCGAGCTGCCATCACGCGCCATTTTAGATGCACTGGACATGAGCCATTATTTTGTTGATGTGATTGGTGGTGATCGGTTTAGCGAACGTAAACCGCATCCACGCCAGTTATTGCACTGTGTTGAGACCTTTGGGGTAGAAAAATCCCAAGTGTTGATGATTGGCGACTCTTCCAATGATGTGGAAGCCGCACGTCGTGCCGGTATTGATTGTATTGTGGTCAGCTATGGCTATAATCATGGCGAGAGTATTTATGATTGTCAGCCGCAGCAAGTAGTGGATAATCTGACAGAATTATTAGCTTCCTAATGTAAGAATAGATGTAAAAGGACACCGCAATGAGTGATTGTGTAGTTTTTCGATGGCGTCACTAAGTCAGCACCTACCAGCAACCTTCCTATGACCCCGCGAAAATGAAAGAGATTCAACATGACCACTCAAGCCCAATATCAACAACTGCAAGCTGCCGGCTATAACCTGATTCCTGTCTACCGTCAGCGTCTGGCCGATACCGAAACCCCATTGTCTGTGTTTGCGCGTTTAAAAGAGCATGAACAGGCCTATCTGTTTGAATCTGTCGAAGGCGGTGAAAACTGGGCGCGCTATTCGATTATTGGTCTGGGCGAGTCGACCGTATTTTCTTGCAATGAAGGGCAGTTGACCATTCAGCAGACCAATGGCGAACTGCTACAGCAGCCGTGTAGTGATCCTTTCCAGTTTATCCGTGATTTCCAGGCCCAGTTTAAAGTGCCAACACAGGCCGATTTACCGGCGTTGCCAAGCTTTACTGGTGGACTGGTCGGTTACTTTGGCTATGACGCGGTGCGTTATATCGAACCGCGCCTGAACAATATTCCAGATGCTGATCCGGTGGGCCTGCCGGATATCTGGATGATGCTGTCTAAAACCGTAATCGTATTTGACAACTTAAAAGATACCTTATTCCTGATTGTGCATGCCGATAGCAAGGATGCTGATGCCTATCAGAAAGCGCAGGCGCAACTGGATGCGCTGGAGCAGTTGCTGGCGACACCGGTGAACTTGCAGGCGCAAACCCATACGGCACCGCATTTTGAATCTTTAACCGGTCACGACAACTTTATTGCCTCGGTTGAGAAAGTCAAAGAATACATCCGTGCTGGTGATGTCATGCAAGTGGTGCCGGGGCATCGTATGGTGTCTGACTTTGATGGTGAGCCGTTACAGGTCTATCGCGCTTTACGTCACCTTAATCCATCACCATATCTGTTCCTGGTGCAAGGGCGCACCTTGGACAATGACACCCCATTCCATATTGTTGGGTCATCGCCGGAAATTCTGTCACGTCTGGAAAATGGTATTGCCACCGTGCGTCCACTCGCTGGCACACGTCCACGTGGTAAAACCAAAGAAGAAGATCTGGCCTTGGAAAAAGATTTACTTTCTGATGAAAAAGAGATTGCTGAGCATTTAATGCTGATTGACTTGGGTCGTAATGATGTTGGTCGCGTCTCAAAAATTGGCAAAGTGCAGGTGACTGATCAAATGGTGATCGAACGTTATTCGCATGTCATGCATATTGTGTCCAATGTGCAGGGTGAAGTGCGTGATGATGTTGATGCCTTGGATGTTTTTAAGGCAACTTTCCCGGCAGGCACACTTTCTGGGGCACCAAAAATCCGTGCCATGGAAATTATTGACGAAGTTGAGCCAGTAAAACGTGGAATTTTTGGTGGTGCTGTTGGTTATTTAGGCTGGCATGGCGAAATGGACATGTCGATTGCGATTCGGACCTGCGTTATTCGTGAAAATAAGGTCTATGTTCAGGCTGGCGCAGGCCTTGTTGCCGACTCAAATCCTGAATCTGAGTGGAATGAAACCCAAATAAAAGCTCGCGCAGTGATCAAAGCGGTTGAATTATCGTCAAACGGATTGATTTTGTGAGTTTTTGACGGTTTTTTTAAAAAAAACACTTGCACGGATTTCAAGTTTTGCTAAACTGCACACCGTTCCGATACGAAACGTACGAAACACTAAGAAACGCCGGCATAGCTCAGTTGGTAGAGCAACTGACTTGTAATCAGTAGGTCCACAGTTCGAATCCGTGTGCCGGCACCATCTTAGAGAATTCGAGATGTGAAGTAAAGAACGAGCACTGCAATAAGTGTGATATTGGTGGGATTCCCGAGCGGTCAAAGGGAGCAGACTGTAACTCTGCCGCGTAAGCTTCGAAGGTTCGAATCCTTCTCCCACCACCATTAACTTCGAATGAAGTGGTACATTACCAACAATGTGCGGGAGTAGCTCAGTTGGTAGAGCGGCAGCCTTCCAAGCTGCATGTCGCGAGTTCGATCCTCGTCTCCCGCTCCATCATCGAAGATGATCGCTCTTATAGCTCAGTGGTAGAGCACTCCCTTGGTAAGGGAGAGGTCTCGAGTTCAAATCTCGATAAGAGCTCCAGATACAGTTTAGCAACTTGGTTGCATGAGATTTAAAGAAAGCAGGCTATTTAGTCTGCTTTTTAAGTATTAGGTGTCTAGTTTTTTAGGCGATATGTCGAGGCTGGGTATTACTCAGATTGTGTTCGACGTAAACGAGGAAAATAAACATGGCTAAGGCTAAGTTTGAACGTAATAAGCCACACGTTAACGTGGGCACAATCGGTCACGTTGACCATGGTAAAACAACTTTAACAGCTGCAATTGCAACTGTATGTGCGAAGAAATTCGGTGGTGAAGCGAAAGATTACGCTGCAATCGACTCTGCTCCAGAAGAAAAAGCACGTGGTATTACAATTAACACTTCTCACGTAGAATACGATTCTCCAACTCGTCACTACGCTCACGTTGACTGCCCGGGTCACGCCGACTATGTTAAAAACATGATCACTGGTGCTGCTCAGATGGACGGTGCGATCCTTGTTTGTTCAGCGACTGATGGTCCAATGCCACAAACTCGTGAACACATCCTTCTTTCTCGTCAGGTAGGTGTACCTTACATCATCGTATTCTTAAACAAATGCGATATCGTAGACGACGAAGAGTTAATCGAATTAGTTGAAATGGAAGTTCGTGAACTTCTTTCTACTTACGACTTCCCAGGCGACGACACTCCAGTAATCCGTGGTTCTGCTCTTGCAGCACTTAACGGTGAATCAGGTCAATATGGCGAAGACGCTGTTGTTGCTCTTGTTGAAGCACTTGACTCTTACATTCCAGAGCCAGTACGTGCAATCGATCAAGCATTCTTGATGCCAATCGAAGACGTATTCTCTATTTCTGGTCGTGGTACAGTTGTAACTGGCCGTGTAGAAACTGGTATCGTTAAAGTTGGTGAAGAAGTTGAAATCGTGGGTATCAAAGATACAGCGAAAACAACTGTTACTGGCGTTGAAATGTTCCGTAAGCTTCTTGACGAAGGTCGTGCTGGCGAGAACTGTGGTGTTCTTCTACGTGGTACTAAGCGTGAAGAAGTTCAACGTGGTCAAGTACTTGCTAAACCAGGTTCAATCAAGCCGCACACTAAATTCGACGCAGAAGTATACGTACTTTCTAAAGACGAAGGTGGCCGTCACACTCCATTCTTAAATGGTTACCGTCCACAGTTCTACTTCCGTACTACGGACGTAACTGGTGCGATCCAGCTGAAAGAAGGCGTTGAAATGGTTATGCCAGGCGACAACGTTGAAATGTCAGTAGAATTAATCCACCCAATCGCAATGGACGCTGGTTTACGCTTCGCGATCCGTGAAGGTGGTCGTACTGTAGGTGCGGGTGTAGTTGCTAAAGTAACTGCATAATTATAAAATAAGTTTCACAAGCCGAAGTTTGCGGATTTCGGCTTGTTCTACAGGCCAGTAGTTCAATTGGTAGAGCGTCGGTCTCCAAAACCGAATGTTGGGGGTTCGAGTCCCTCCTGGCCTGCCATTTTTCAAAAAAAGCTTGATGCTGGCAAAACTGGTCATATAATAAGTCGCGAATCCTACGACGAGTACAAAAATGTCGAATGATAAATCGCGTGACGCATTAAGCGAAGCGCCAATTCCTCAAAGAAATAATCCTGCTGAAGTTGTAAATTCGGGTTCTCCATTAGACTACGTGTTGTGGATTATCGCCTTGATTTTATTCATTGCGGCAACCATGGTGAATCAGCATCTACCAGCGTACTGGGCACCGGCAAATGATATTTGGGTGCGCGTTGGGGTAATTTTGGCTTGTATCGTAGTGGCTTTAGGTTTATTATACGCCACCCATCAAGGCAAAGGCTTTGTTCGTTTATTGAAAGATTCACGAATCGAGCTGCGTCGAGTGACTTGGCCAACCAAGCAAGAGACAGTGACTACATCTTGGCACGTACTTGCAGTTGTAGTTGTAGCATCCATTTTATTGTGGTGTTTTGACTACGTTTTAGGTTGGGCAATTAAATTTATTATCGGGTAAGAGAGCTATGAAACGTTGGTACATTATTCATGCCTATTCTGGTTATGAAAAACAAGTGATGCGTTCGCTTAATGATCGAATCCAGCGTAGCGCTGTTGCCGATAGCTTTGGTGAAGTCCTGGTTCCTACCGAAGAAGTGGTAGAAATGAAGGATGGTAAGAAACGTAAATCTGAGCGTAAATTCTTTCCGGGCTATGTGCTAGTCGAAATGGAAATGAATGATGATACTTGGCACATTGTAAAAGAATGTCCAAAAGTATTAGGTTTTATTGGTGGTACACCGGAAAAACCTGCGCCAATTACGCAGCGTGAAGCTGATGCAATTCTTGCACGTGTACGCAATACTGGTGAAGCACCTCGTCCGAAGACGATGTTTGAACCAGGCGAAGAATTACTGGTAATTGACGGTCCATTCACCGACTTTAAAGGCGTGGTGGAAGAAGTCCTTTACGACAAGTCACGTTTAACGTTGACGATTAATGTATTCAATCGACCAACACAGGTTGAGCTGGAATTTCGCCAAGTCGAAAAATCAGTTTAATTCACTGCTGGTTGAAAACGCCCGATTTGTTATGGATCGGGCATTGTTGTTGTAACGGTATCGTTACTTAGAAATCATTGGGGAGCCTAGCGGCGTTTGTACCCAGAGGTAATTGAAAATGGCTAAGAAGATTGACGGCTATATCAAGCTGCAAGTTCCAGCTGGTAAAGCAAATCCATCTCCACCAATTGGTCCTGCACTGGGTCAACGTGGTGTTAACATCATGGCATTCTGTAAAGAATTCAATGCTGCGACACAAAAAGTTGAAGCTGGTCTTCCAATTCCAGTAGTGATCACTGTGTACAACGACAAGTCGTTCACATTCATCATGAAAACTCCACCTGCTGCTATTCTGCTTAAGAAAGCTGCTGGTATCCAGAAGGGTTCAGCTGTACCAAACAAAACTAAAGTTGGTAAGTTGACTCGTGCTCAGTTAGAAGAGATCGCGACTACGAAAGAACCAGACTTAACTGGTGCTGACTTAGACGCGCGTGTACGTACCATCGCTGGTTCTGCACGTTCTATGGGCTTGGAAGTGGAGCTATAAGACATGGCAAAGTTAACTAAACGTCAAAAAGCCATTGCTGCTGCTGTAGAAGCAAACAAAGTTTATACTTTGGAAGAAGCAGTACAAGTTCTTAACAGCCTTCCTGCAGCTAAATTCAAAGAATCTTTGGATGTATCTGTAAACCTAGGTGTTGACCCTCGTAAATCTGACCAGGTTGTTCGTGGCGCGACTACACTTCCTGCAGGTACAGGTAAAACTGTACGTGTAGCTGTGTTTGCTCAAGGCGCTGCTGCTGAAGCTGCTAAAGCTGAAGGCGCGGACGTAGTTGGTTTTGATGACCTGGCTGAAAGCATCCAAGCGGGTAACCTTGACTTTGACGTGGTAATTGCTGCTCCAGATGCAATGCGCGTTGTAGGTAAATTAGGTACAATCCTTGGTCCACGTGGCTTAATGCCAAACCCTAAAGTGGGTACGGTTACTCCTGACGTAGCAACTGCAGTTAAAAATGCAAAAGCTGGTCAAGCACGTTACCGTGTAGACAAAGCGGGTATCATCCACGCTGCGATCGGTCAAGTAGGTTTCACTGCTGAAGCTGTTCGTCAAAACGTTGAAGCTCTTGTAGCTGACCTGAAGAAAGCAAAACCTGCGACTTCTAAAGGTGTATACATCAAAAAGATCACTCTAAGCTCAACTATGGGTCCTGGTCTGACTGTTGATGTAAACAACGTTTCTAACTAAGTTTAACTTAGACAGAATTTTAAAGTCCTGAGTGAAATTTAAAGCACTGCTTTAAATTTCATGCAAGAGAGGGTATAAGCTTCACTCGAAGCATAGCTTCTCGTCTTGCGGATCGGCAAAGCGTTGCTTTGCTGATCGATCCTCAGGCGGACTTTGAATTGGTAAATGAGAATTTATCAGCGTCAAAGACCTCAGGCGAGGGGAGTTTTATGCTCTTCTCTTAAAATCCCAGCCTGCGTAGACGCGGTGGTGTGATTTATTCCTCCTCCGCGTGTGAGTTCAGTGATGAATTCACGAATTGGGAGTGTATCCCTTGTGGGTACATAAATCACCGTTAGGAGGTTTTACAATGGCTCTTCTTATCGAAGACAAAAAACAGATCGTAGCAGAAGTAAACGAAGTTGCTTCTCGCGCGTTCTCTGCTGTTGTTGCTGACTATCAAGGTTTAACCGTTGAGCAATTAACTGCTTTACGTGTTGAAGCGCGTAAGCTTGGTGTTACGACTCGTATCGTGCGTAATACTTTGGCTAAGCGTGCATTCGAAGGTACTCAATTCGATATCTTGAATGCAACTCTTGTTGGTCCAACAATCTTAGCTTTCTCGACTTCTGAAGACGACATGGGTGCAGCTGCACGCTTGTTCGAAGATTTCGCTAAAACAAACAAAGCATTTGAACTTAAAGCTGCTGCATTTGACGGCAAGGTTTATCAAGGTGCTGAAGTTAGCGTGATTGCAAATCTTCCGAACCAAGAAAAAGCGCTTACTATGCTTGCAAACGTTCTTCAAGCTCCTATTTCGAAATTGGGTCGCCTTATTACAGCACTCAAAGAGAAAAACGAGTCAGAAGCAGCTTAAGCTTAAATCAATTTACACACCATTCAATTTCCATTTGGAGTTATTCTCATGGCTTTAACTAACGAAGAAATTTTAAACGCAGTTGCTGAAAAAACTGTTCTTGAACTTGTTGAACTGATCTCTGCTTTCGAAGAGAAATTCAACGTATCTGCTGCTGCTGTTGCAGTTGCTGCTGCTCCAGGCGCTGGCGCTGCTGCTGCTGAAGAGCAAACTGAATTCAACGTTGAGTTGACTTCTTTCGGTGCAAACAAAGTTGCAGTAATTAAAGCAGTTCGTGAAGCGACTGGCCTTGGTCTTAAAGAAGCGAAAGACATGGTTGAAGGTGCTCCAGCAGTACTTAAAGAAGGCGTTTCTAAAGAAGAAGGCGAAGAGCTTAAGAAGAAACTTGAAGAAGCTGGTGCTACAGTTACACTTAAGTAATAGCTTAAGCGGAGTCGATTTTTTTATAATCGACTCCAAAAAATGGCTGATGGCTCTTGGGTCATCAGCCTTTTTGCGTTACAATAATCGGCTCGATTTTTGTTTGCATGATATAAATTTCATACAAATTAAAAATAAAGATAACAATCAAACGCTTACCAATATTTTTCAATGTTAAAAAATATTGTTAAGCGTTTTAATACCACTAAAAATTGCAGCATTTGTAAAGAGTGGTGGCCATATCGGCCTGCGTAATTCCTTCTGAGCCCGTTCTGCAGGCGGGCTTGGTTTACTTTCCGAGGACTCCAGATGGCATACTCATATACCGAAAAGAAACGGATCCGTAAGAATTTTGGTAAATTGCCCCAAGTCATGGAAGCACCGTACCTGTTGGCGATTCAAGTCGACTCGTACCGTACTTTCTTGCAAGATGGCAAATCTCCAAAAAACCGCGAAGATATCGGTCTCCAAGCCGCATTTCGTTCAGTTTTTCCTATAGAAAGTTATTCTGGCAATGCTGCTTTAGAATTTGTTGAGTATAGTCTTGGTAAACCAGAGTTTGATGTGCGCGAATGTATTCTTCGCGGCTCAACTTATGCGGCACCAATGCGCGTTAAAATTCGTTTGATCTTGAAAGATCGTGAAACGAAATCAATCAAAGACGTACGTGAACAAGAAGTCTATATGGGCGAAATGCCATTGATGACGGATAACGGTACTTTTGTGATCAACGGTACCGAGCGTGTAATCGTATCGCAATTACACCGTTCACCAGGCGTATTCTTTGACCATGACAAAGGTAAGACTCACTCAAGCGGTAAAGTGCTGTATTCAGCGCGTATTATTCCTTACCGTGGTTCATGGTTAGACTTTGAATTTGATGCCAAAGATTTAGTCTATGTACGTATCGACCGTCGTCGTAAATTACTGGCGACTGTGGTTCTGCGTGCCCTGAACTATAACAACGAACAGATTCTTGACCTGTTCTACGAAAAAGTTCCTGTTTACCTGGATATGGGTAGCTATCAGATCGACTTGATTCCAGAACGTCTGCGTGGCGAAATGGCACAATTCGATATCACTGATGCTGATGGTAAAGTCATTGTTGAACAAGGTAAGCGTATCAACGCACGTCATGTTCGTCAAATGGAAGCCTCTGGTCTGACCAAACTGTCAGTGCCGGATGAATACCTGTATGAGCGCATTACTGCCGAAGACATCGTGCTGAAAGATGGCGATGTGATTCCGGCCAACACACTGTTAAGCCATGAAGTGATGGTGAAGCTGGCTGAAGGCGGCGTGAAGCAGTTCAATATCCTGTTCACCAACGACATCGACTGCGGTTCATTCATTGCAGATACGCTACGTGCCGATACGACTACTGGTCGTGAAGAAGCACTGGTTGAAATCTACAAAGTGATGCGTCCAGGCGAGCCACCAACCAAAGAAGCAGCTGAGAACCTGTTTAACAACCTGTTCTTCTCTTCTGAGCGTTATGACCTGTCACCAGTCGGCCGTATGAAGTTCAACCGTCGTCTGGGTCGTCCTTATGAAGTCGGTACTGACCAGAAGTCGCGCGAAGTTGAAGGCATCCTGTCCAACGAAGACATCACGGATGTACTGAAAACATTGGTTGAAATCCGTAACGGTAAAGGTGAAGTCGACGATATCGACCACTTGGGTAACCGTCGTGTTCGTTCAGTGGGTGAAATGACTGAAAACCAATTCCGTGTCGGTCTGGTTCGTGTAGAGCGTGCGGTTAAAGAACGTCTATCACAAGCTGAAACTGATAACCTGTCTCCGCAAGATTTAATCAATGCGAAGCCAGTGGCTGCTGCAATCAAGGAATTCTTTGGTTCAAGCCAGTTATCTCAGTTCATGGACCAGAACAACCCATTGTCTGAAATCACCCACAAACGTCGTGTATCGGCGCTTGGTCCAGGTGGTTTGACCCGTGAACGTGCAGGCTTCGAAGTGCGTGACGTACACCAGACTCACTATGGTCGTGTATGTCCAATTGAAACGCCTGAAGGTCCAAACATTGGTTTGATCAACTCGCTATCTGTTTACGCGAAAGCCAACAGCTTCGGTTTCTTGGAAACGCCATACCGTAAAGTGGTTGATGGTCGTGTAACAGACGAAGTTGAATATCTGTCTGCGATTGAAGAAGTAGGGACTGTGATTGCACAGGCCGACTCGGTTGTAGATCAGGACGGTAACCTGACTGAAGAATTCGTTTCTGTACGTCACCACGGTGAATTCGTACGTATGTCACCTGAAAAAGTGACCCATATGGACGTATCTGCTCAGCAGGTGGTTTCTGTTGCAGCATCGCTGATTCCATTCCTTGAACACGATGACGCCAACCGTGCATTGATGGGTTCCAACATGCAACGTCAGGCCGTACCTACATTAATCGCGGACAAACCGCTGGTTGGTACCGGTATGGAAGCCAACGTGGCACGTGACTCAGGTGTGTGTGTGGTTGCAGGCCGTGGTGGTGTGATCGAGTTTGTTGATGCATCACGTATCGTAATTCGCGTCAATGAAGATGAAATGATCGCGGGTGAAGCAGGTGTAGATATCTACAACCTGATCAAATACACGCGTTCAAACCAGAACACCTGTATCAACCAGAACGTTGTGGTACGTTTAGGCGATAAAGTTGCACGTGGTGACATCCTGGCGGATGGTCCATCGACAGATGGCGGTGAACTGGCGCTGGGTCAAAACATGCGCGTGGCGTTCATGACCTGGAATGGTTACAACTATGAAGACTCGATCTTGCTTTCTGAGCGTGTGCTTCAAGAAGACCGTTTAACGTCGATTCACATTCAGGAACTGTCATGTGTTGCACGTGATACCAAACTGGGTGCTGAAGAAATCACGGCTGATATTCCAAACGTCGGTGAAGCTGCGCTGTCTAAACTGGACGAATCAGGTATTGTTTACATCGGTGCAGAAGTGACTGCCGGTGACATCCTGGTGGGTAAAGTAACACCAAAAGGTGAAACTCAGTTGACGCCTGAAGAAAAACTGCTTCGTGCCATCTTCGGTGAAAAAGCAGCGGACGTAAAAGACTCCTCTTTACGTGTTCCATCGGGCACCAAAGGTACAGTCATCGACGTTCAGGTCTTTACCCGTGATGGTCTGGAAAAAGACGAACGTGCACTGGCGATTGAGAAAGCGCAGCTTGATGCATACCGTAAAGACTTGAAAGAAGAATACAAAATCTTCGAAGAAGCAGCACGTGAACGTATTGTTCGTCTGTTAAAAGGTCAGGAATCGAATGGCGGTGGCGGCACTAAACGTGGCGACAAACTGTCTGAAGATATGCTGTCTGGTCTTGAACTGGTTGATCTGCTTGAAATCCAGCCAAGTGACGAAGCGATTGCGGAACGTTTAACGCAAATTCAAACCTTCCTGAAAGAGAAGAGCTTTGAAATTGACGAGAAATTCGCTGAGAAGAAACGCAAACTGTCTACAGGTGACGAACTGACCACTGGCGTACTGAAAGTGGTTAAAGTTTACCTTGCAGTGAAACGTCGTATCCAGCCGGGTGATAAGATGGCGGGTCGTCACGGTAACAAGGGTGTTGTATCCAACATTCTGCCGGTTGAAGACATGCCACACGATGCCAACGGTGTGCCGGTAGACGTGGTACTGAACCCGCTGGGTGTACCATCGCGTATGAACGTGGGTCAGATTCTGGAAACGCACTTGGGTATGGCAGCCAAAGGTCTGGGTGATCAGATCGACAAGATGCTGAAAGAACAGCGCACCATTCTTGAACTGCGTGAATTCTTGGACAAGATTTACAACAAGGTGGGCGGCGAGCAAGAAGATCTTGACAGCCTGACGGATGATGAAATCTTGGCGCTTTCTGGCAACCTGCGTGCCGGTGTTCCATTGGCAACACCTGTATTTGACGGTGCTGAAGAAGGTCAGATCAAAGACTTGCTTGAACTTGCGGGTCTGTCACGTACCGGTCAAACCGTATTGTATGATGGCCGTACGGGTGAGCGTTTCGACCGTCCAGTTACTGTCGGTTACATGTACATGCTGAAACTGAACCACTTGGTTGATGACAAGATGCATGCGCGTTCAACTGGTTCTTACTCATTAGTAACACAGCAGCCGCTGGGTGGTAAGGCACAATTCGGTGGTCAGCGTTTCGGTGAGATGGAAGTCTGGGCACTGGAAGCATACGGTGCAGCTTATACGCTTCAAGAAATGCTCACTGTGAAGTCGGATGACGTTGAAGGCCGTACCCGCATCTATAAGAACATTGTAGATGGTAACCATTATATGGATCCGGGTATGCCTGAATCGTTCAACGTATTGACCAAAGAGATCCGTTCTTTAGGTATCAACATTGAACTGAAAAATGGTGACTAAGAATCTCCATTAAATCTCCCTAAATCCCTCTTTGTAAAAGAGGGACTTTTCCCCCTTTGAAAAAGGGGGATTAAGGGGGATTAAAATTCAGTTAAAAAACAATATTTGTGACCCAGTCGGAAAGTGAAAATCTTACCGGCACACGGAGAAAAAAATTGAAAGACTTGCTCGATATCATGCGCAAAAAGACGGACTCAGACGGTCATGCTCCTGTAGAGTTTGACCGCATCCGTATTGGTCTTGCGTCACCAGAAATGATTAAGTCGTGGTCTCATGGTGAAGTTAAAAAGCCTGAAACCATTAACTACCGTACCTTCAAACCAGAACGTGACGGTTTGTTCTGTGCCAAAATCTTTGGTCCAGTCAAAGATTACGAATGCTTGTGTGGTAAATACAAGCGTATGAAATACAAAGGCGTCATCTGTGAAAAATGTGGCGTTGAAGTAACAACTGCAAAAGTTCGTCGTGAACGTATGGGTCACATTGAGCTTGCTTCTCCAGTAGCACACATCTGGTTCTTAAAATCACTGCCGAGCCGTATCGGTCTGTTATTAGACATGACCTTACGTGATATCGAACGTGTTCTGTATTTCGAATCTTATGTAGTGACTGACCCAGGTATGACTCCATTTGAGAAATACCAGCTTCTGAACGATGAAGAATACTTCAATGCGTTGGAAGAGCACGGTGATGAATTCACAGCGAAAATGGGTGCAGAAGCAGTTCAGGACCTGTTAAAAGACATCGATCTTGAAAACGAAATCTCACGCCTGCGTGAAGAAATTCCACAAACAACCTCTGAGACGAAACTGAAAAAAGCGTCTAAGCGTTTGAAATTGATGGAAGCGTTCAAAGAGTCGAACAACAAGCCAGAATGGATGGTGATGAATGTACTGCCAGTACTTCCGCCAGACCTTCGTCCGCTGGTTCCGCTTGAAGGTGGCCGTTTCGCAACGTCTGACCTGAACGACCTTTACCGTCGTGTGATTAACCGTAACAACCGTTTGAAGCGTCTTCTTGACCTTGCAGCGCCAGACATCATCGTACGTAACGAAAAACGTATGTTACAAGAGTCTGTAGATGCATTGCTTGATAACGGTCGTCGTGGTCGTGCAATTACCGGTTCGAACAAACGTCCGCTGAAATCTTTGGCCGATATGATCAAAGGTAAGCAAGGTCGTTTCCGTCAGAACTTGTTGGGTAAACGTGTTGACTATTCAGGCCGTTCGGTGATTACCGTAGGTCCTACTTTACGTTTGCACCAATGTGGTCTTCCGAAGAAAATGGCGCTGGAACTGTTCAAGCCGTTCATCTTTGCGAAACTGCAAGCCTCTGGTCAAGCCACTACCATTAAAGCTGCGAAGAAAATGGTTGAGCGCGAGACGCCAGAAGTTTGGGATGTTCTTGCATCTGTGATCCGTCAGCATCCAGTGATGTTGAACCGTGCGCCAACCCTTCACCGTTTGGGTCTGCAAGCGTTTGAACCGATCCTGATTGAAGGTAAAGCGATCCGTCTGCACCCGCTCGTTTGTGCTGCGTTTAACGCCGACTTCGACGGTGACCAGATGGCGGTACACGTACCATTAACACTTGAAGCGCAATTAGAAGCGCGTGCGTTAATGATGTCGACCAACAACATTCTGTCTCCAGCCAACGGTGAGCCAATCATCGTACCGTCTCAGGACGTGGTCTTGGGTCTTTACTACATCACCCGTGATGCGGTAAATGCCAAAGGTGAAGGCATGGTGTTCGCGGATACGCATGAAGTTAACCGTGCCCTTGCAACCGGTCAGGTTGATTTGCATGCTCGCGTAAAAGCGCGTGTATACCAAACTGTCATCAATGACAACGGTGAGCGTGAGCAACAAACTATTGTTGTAGACACCACACCAGGTCGCTGCCTGCTTTGGGAAGTTGTGCCAGAAGGTTTAAGCTTCGAGCAAATTAACGTTGAGATGACCAAGAAAAACATCTCCAAGTTAATCAACTCTTGCTATCGTAAACTGGGTCTGAAAGACACGGTCATCTTTGCTGACCAATTAATGTACTTGGGCTTCCGTCAAGCGACGCGTTCAGGTGTATCGGTTGGTATGGAAGATATGGTTATTCCACCAAGCAAACAGGCGATCATTGACAAGGCAGAAGCTGAAGTTCGTGAAATCGAACAACAGTTCGAACAAGGTTTCGTAACGGCCGGTGAACGTTATAACAAAGTCGTCGATATCTGGGCACGTACCAATGACCAGGTAGCGAAAGCGATGATGGACAACTTGTCTTTCACCACTGTGAAAAACAAACAGGGTGAAGACGAGAAGCAGAAATCATTCAACTCGATCTACATGATGTCGGATTCTGGTGCCCGTGGTTCGGCAGCTCAGATTCGTCAGCTTGCAGGTATGCGTGGTCTGATGGCGAAGCCGGATGGCTCGATCATTGAAACGCCAATTAAGGCGAACTTCCGTGAAGGTTTGACCGTACTTCAGTACTTCATTTCAACGCACGGTGCGCGTAAAGGTTTGGCCGATACTGCACTGAAAACTGCGAACTCGGGTTACCTGACGCGTCGTCTGGTTGACGTTGCGCAAGACTTGGTGATCACTGAGCCAGATTGTGGCACCATGGCTGGTCTGGTGATGACACCATTTATTCAGGGCGGTGACGTGATCGAGAACCTAGGTACGCGAGTACTGGGTCGTGTGGTTGCTGAAGACGTGAAGAAAGCCGGTTCAGATGAAGTGATCCTGCCACGTAACACCTTAATTGACGAAAAACTTGCCAACTTCCTGGAAGAGCAAGGTGTCGACGAAGTGAAAGTACGTTCAGTAGTATCATGTGAATCGACCTTCGGTGTGTGTGCGAAATGTTATGGTCGTGACCTTGCACGCGGTCACTTGGTGAACCCAGGTGAATCTGTGGGTGTTATGGCGGCACAATCAATTGGTGAGCCAGGTACACAGTTAACCATGCGTACCTTCCACGTGGGTGGTGCGGCAAGCCGAACTTCGGCTGCCAACAGTGTTCAAGTACGAAACAAAGGTACCGTACGTTTCCACAACGTGAAAACTGTACAACATGCCAAAGGTCACCTGGTATCGACCTCTCGTTCAGGTGAAATTGGTATTGCAGATGACTTAGGTCGTGAGCGCGAGCGCTATAAACTGCCTTACGGTGCGTCAATCTTGCTGAAAGATGGCGAAGCGGTAGAAGCAGGTGGTATCGTGGCGACTTGGGATCCGCATACCCATCCACTGGTAACTGAAGTTGCAGGTAAAGTACGTTTCAGCCAGATCGCTGATGGTGTCACTGTAACCTCGAAAACGGATGATGCAACCGGTATGACCACAATCGAAATCTTGCCAGTGACTTCACGTCCTGCGTCAGGTAAAGATTTACGTCCTGCTGTTGTGTTAGACACCGTGGACGGTGGTGAACAGTTCTACTTCCTGCCACAAAACACTATTCTTTCGGTTCGCGATGGCGAAACCATTGGTGTCGGTGACGTTATTGGTCGTGTACCACAAGAATCTTCACGTACCCGTGATATTACCGGTGGTCTGCCGCGTGTTGCTGACTTGTTCGAAGCACGTAAACCAAAAGAGCATGCGATTTTGGCAGAAGTGTCAGGTATCGTGAGCTTCGGTAAAGAGACCAAAGGTAAGAACCGTCTGGTGATTACCCCGGATGATGGTTCAGAGATCTACGAAGAGCTGATTCCGAAATGGCGTACTATTAACGTGTTCGAAGGTGAGCATGTGAACCGTGGTGAAACCATTTCTGATGGTCCACAAAACCCGCATGATATCTTACGTCTGAAAGGTGAAGTGGCGTTGACCAACTACATCGTGAACGAAGTTCAGGACGTTTACCGTCTGCAAGGTGTAAAAATCAACGACAAGCATATTGAAGTCATCGTACGTCAAATGCTGCGTAAAGTTGAAATCACTGACGGTGGTGATACCAGCTTCATCAAAGGCGAACAGGTGGATTACATCCGCGTGGTTCAAGAAAACCAGGCTGTACTTGCACAGAACAAGTTCCCAGCGAAGTTTGATCGCCAGTTGATGGGTATTACCAAAGCATCGCTGTCGACGGATTCGTTCATCTCTGCTGCATCGTTCCAGGAAACCACACGTGTGTTAACTGAAGCGGCTGTAACCGGTAAAGAAGATGATCTACGTGGTCTGAAAGAAAACGTCGTTGTTGGTCGTCTGATCCCAGCGGGTACAGGTTTGGCTTACCACTTAGAGCGTCGTCGTCAGGAAGCAGAAGCTGCAGAATTTGAACTGCAAAATGACTTCTCTGATGTAGACCAAGCATTAAGTCAGGCATTTAACCAGGAATTCTAAGCTGGTGAAATGACAACCAAGAGACGCCTTCGGGCGTCTTTTTTTATGCCTGAAAAAAGGGTATCGCGCTGTACTTTGGCGTTAGATGGGCCGGGTTGCTGCTGCAAAGCGGGTGTTTTTACATAAATCCTCTATTGGTTACCAAGTTGGTAACATATTGCTCAGATTCGACCCATCAATATCGAATAAGCTAAAGCTATGACCAAAACAGGGGAAGAGCGATCATGAAAAAAGTTATCGGTGTTATGGCAGCCGCCACCTTATCTACCTTTATGCTGGCCGGCTGTGAAAGTATGTCTCCAAATGAACAGCGTATTGGTGCAGCGGCCTTAGGTGGTGCAATTGGTGGTGGTGTCGGTGGTAATGTCGGCGGTACTGCAGGTGCAGCCATTGGTGGTGGTGCCGGTGCAGCAGTGGGTAGTAAAACCCAGGATGGTTCAAACCGTAACGCGACCTATAGTGGTGTCGGCGGTGCAATTGGTTCTGCGGTAGGTAAAAGCATCTTCGGTGGTAGTACTGGTGCAGCGATTGGTGGTGCGATTGGTGGCGGTGCAGGTGCCGCGATTGAGCAGAACCGCTAAGTCTGGTTTAGACGATCTCACATAAAAAAAGCGCTTAAAGATAAGCGCTTTTTTATTTAGCCGGCAGCATGCGGCTTTTTGCGGCGGATGTATACCGTCTTTTCTACCTCCGCAATACGTACGCCGGCTTCATCAAAAATATTCAGGCGGTAGTTACGATATACCGGTGCATAATTCTCGGCCAGTTCCCGAATGGTAGCGACCTCCATGGCATTGAGGCGGATATCGGCATAGACCATACTGCGACCGGGCGCTAGAAAGCGGATGGTCGCGGCCTTATCCCAGACAATATATTTTGAGCCAAGATGATGCATCAACAGCAGCATATAAAACGGATCGACCATGGCATACAGGCTACCGCCAAAATGCACCCCAACAATATTCTGGTTTTTACGCGTCAGTGGCATTTTGACACGAATGTGGTAATTGGCCAGATCCATTTTCTCGACCGCAATACCGGCGCCGCGATAGGGGGCATAGCGATTGATCAGGAATTTGGACAGGGTCGGAATTGTCTGTAGTTTTTTTAAAAGGCTCATAAGGGTCAATTATTTTTATTGCACTGATCTGCATACTAGAACAGAAACCGGCAGGTGGCATTGATTTGATTGACTGCACTTGCCAATAAACAGCCAATACAAGAAATCACCCATAAACAGAACAGGATGTCATCATGCACGCTCATACGCAGTGGATTCATACCTCAGACCAGCAGCGCCTGTATGTCAAAAGCTGGGGCAAGCCGGACAATCCGGCGCTGGTACTGGTTCATGGTTATCCCGACAATCAGGAAGTCTGGGAAGCTGTTATTACCCAGCTGATTCAGGATTTTTATATTGTGACCTATGATGTGCGTGGGGCCGGTCAGTCTTCCATTCCGAAGCATATTCATGATTATCGGCTGGCACGCCTGTCTGAAGATTTACTGACTGTGGTGGATGCAGTGCTGCCCAACCGGCCATTTCATCTGGCTGCGCATGATTGGGGTTCAATTCAGTCCTGGGAGTCGGTGACCGATGCCCGGTTTCGCCAGCGGATTCTTTCTTACAGCAGCATTTCCGGGCCTTGTCTGGACCATGCTGCATTCTGGATGCGTGCCCAGTTACAGCAGGGTAAGACTAAATTCTTAAAACAGCTGGGCAAGTCCTGGTATATCGCTGTGTTTCAATTGCCCTTACTGGCACCGACGGTGTGGCAATACATGAGTGCAGAGCGCTGGGGCAAAATGCTACAGCAGCTGGAGCAAAGCTCGGGTCTGGCCTTAAACCCGAATATCCAGCAGGATGGTCAATATGGCGTCAATCTGTATCGGGCCAATTTTATCCCGCGTTTGCTCAAACCACGTCAGCGTGTGGCGATTTGTCCGGTACAGGCCGTGGTACTGACCGAAGACCGCTTTGTCAGTCCGGAGCTGATTGATGAAGTGCCGAACTGGGCAGCAGACTTCCAGCGAGTGGAGATTGCGGCCAATCACTGGGCAATTTTAAGCCAGCCGGAGCGGATTGCTCAACATCTTCGGGATTTTGCATTTTCAAAATCAGGTAGTTAATTTGACTGTTACTGGCAAGGTCAAGACAAATATCGGACAGCGCAACAACAGCAGCTAAATAGCGATCAATCTCTGATAAAATAGCGTTTTTTCTCGATCCGTCTTTTCTTATGTTTGCAATTCTTGCCGCCATCGCAGTCATGTTCGGGCTGTCGTTGGCACGTGTTCCTGTTGTTTTTGCACTGGTCATTGGTGCCGTTACGGGTGGTTTGCTGGCTGGTTTGGGCCTGCAAGGTACTTTAGAGGCGTTTAATAATGGCCTGGGCGGTGGTGCTAAAATTGCTTTGGCCTACGGTATTTTAGGTGCTTTTGCACTGGCTCTGGCGCGTTCAGGTTTACCTGATTTATTGGCCTATAAAATGATTCACACCTTAAAGGGTGAGGCCGATCTGAAAGCGCAAAACCGGGTCAAATACTTTATTTTCCTGGTGGTGGCCATTGCCGCGGTATTCTCCCAGAACGTGATTCCGGTACATATTGCCTTTATTCCGGTGCTGATTCCGCCATTGTTGATGGTATTTAACCACCTGAAACTGGACCGTCGTCTGGTGGCCTGTTTATTGACCTTTGGTCTGGTGGCCACCTATATGCTGGTGCCGGTCGGATTTGGCGCCATCTTCCTGAATGATATTCTGGGCCATAATATTAATACCTTTGGCAAGCCGTATGGATTTGAGATCAGCTATGACCAGATTCCAACAGCGATGGCCATTCCGGTATTCGGGATGTTTGTCGGTTTGCTGATCGCGGTGTTTTTCTCATACCGTAAGCCACGTGAATATAAAGACGTGCATATTGAAGAGCAGCAAAGCATTTCGGCTGAAATGGGTGTGGCGCAAAAATCAGGTCAACCTGAAGTGGCGACGTTCACCATCTGGATGGCAGTCATTGCGATTCTGGTAACCCTTGGCGTGCAGCTGTATTCAGATTCGATGATTCTGGCCGGTCTGGTTGGTGTAGCGATTCTGAGCTGTGCCGGGATCTTTAAGTGGAAAGAAGCGGACGATGTCATTATTACCGGTATGCGGATGATGGCACTGGTTGGCTTTATTATGATTGCTGCGCAAGGTTTTGCTGCCGTGATTGAGGCAACAGGACAGGTTCCTGCGCTGGTTGAAGCCTCGGTTGACTGGATTGGTAATAGCCAGGCACTTGCAGCCTTTTTAATGTTGTTGATTGGTTTGCTGATTACTCTGGGTATTGGTTCATCATTCTCTACCATTCCGATTCTGGCGATTATTTATGTACCGCTCTGTATTCAATTTGGTTTTAGTCCGGCTGCCACCATCGCCATTATTGGTACTGCGGCTGCGCTGGGAGATGCCGGTTCACCTGCTTCGGATTCGACTTTGGGGCCAACTTCTGGCCTGAATATGGATGGTCAGCATGACCATATGAAAGACAGTGTGGTACCGACCTTTATTCACTTTAATATCCCGCTGATGATTTTTGGCTGGATTGCCGCCATGGTGCTTTAACCTGAAATATCCCGGGAATAAAATCCCGGGATTTTTTTTGAATCATAGATGTATTTATAATAAATCTTATAATCATTCTGATAATCTAATAATAGATGTATTTAAAATATATATTATAGAGCGTTTAAAATAAACCTGAGTATTTTAATCTGAATATTATTATTTAATCTTGATAAAGCAGGTTGGTATTTAAAACCAAGTTGTGTGGTTGGTTAAAATAAATTAATTTAATAATCAATGGCTTGAAAATAATATAAAATTATTATATCGGATAAGTATTGCATATTAATTTCTAACGTGTTTATTATTAATTAATGTTTAATTTTTAAATAAATAATCTTCCAGTGGGGTATTAAAATGTTAAAGCAAATTACACTCGTTGCATTAATGGGTCTTTCTGCTTCTGCGATGGCAGGCCAATGGCAAGTCAAGCTGGGCGGTTCGGTTGTAGCACCTACAGGCGATTATAATCTCGGCGGCGCAACAGTTGAGGCAGATCATGAATATGCATTTACCCCGTCAGTTGAATATTTCTTTAATGACAATATTTCGACAGAACTGCTTTTAGCTGCACCAATTAACCATGATGTTCAGTTAGCGGGTACAGATGTGGTACGTATTAAACATTTACCACCAACGCTGACGGCAAAATACCATTTTAAAAACAATACCGGTTTTAGACCGTACATTGGTGTCGGTGGTACCGCGTTTGTAGCATGGGATGAAGAAACAAAAGGTGCGCTAACTGGTTTAGATGTAAAAGTAAAAGAAGATTTTGGTTTTGCCGGCCAGATTGGTTTTAACTTCCAGCCTGCAGATGCCAAAAACTGGGGCGTATTCTTTGATGCACGTTATGCACAAATCAGCCCAGAAGTTCAAATTGAAGGTCTAGAAAGCTTCGATTTAGATATCGATCCAATGGTGTACACCATCGGTTATAGCTACAAATTCTAATTATAAAAAAGTACCAATAATAAAATTCAGCGTAGCCCCATCCTGGTGATGGGGCCTTTTTATTGCAAAATGATAACAATAGAACAAAATCGGAATATTGAGTTAAGTATTCGTTTTCATTTAATTTGTAGTGAATGAAATGAAAGAAATGAAAAAGTGAGAAGATCAAATATGAATAGAAATACAACCTTTGCCTTGGTCTTCGCCAGTTTGATCAGCCTGCCTGCCGCTGCAGCCAGCTTTAATTGTGAACGTGCTCAAACCCCAACCGAACATGCCATTTGTGAACATCGTAATGTTAATGATGCCGATGTGAAGATGGCCACCACCTATAAAATTATTAACCGTCTGGTACCGATGGGGACACGTTCGGCTATACGGGATGAACAGGTGCGCTGGCTGGCCCTGCGTGACCGCTGTGGCCAGTCGGTTGAATGTCTGACCCAAGTTTACCAGATGCGTCAGCAAAAGCTGGAGCAGTATATGCAGCGGGTCTATCAGCAGGGCCCATTTTAATATTTTTTTGTTTTCCTATTGAAAAATCGTCGCCTCACTCCAATTCATAAGGCATTCCAATACAACAATGCTGTCAATTTAAGGAGTGATGAATGAGCGAACAAAGCGCACAAAAACACAGTTTCCAGGCTGAAGTGGCTCAGCTTTTACATTTGGTGACGCATTCTCTTTATTCCAACCCTGAAATTTTTCTGCGTGAACTGATTTCTAACGCCTCTGATGCCTGCGATAAATTGCGTTTTGAAGGCATCAACCATCCTGAATATTATGAAAATGATCCGGACCTGCGCGTGCGTGTGCGTCTGGATGCAGAGAACAATACCCTGACCATTTCCGATAACGGTATTGGTTTAAGCCAGCAGGAAGCGATTGATAACCTGGGGACCATTGCCAAATCCGGCACCAAAGACTTTATGTCCAAGCTGACCGGTGATCAAAAAGCCGATGCCCAGCTGATTGGCCAGTTTGGGGTGGGTTTCTACTCTGGCTTTATTGTGGCCGATAAAATTACCGTAGAATCACGCCGTGCCGGTCTGGACGCATCGGAAGGTGTACGCTGGATCAGCGGTGGCACCGGTGAATTTGAAGTCGAGCAAATCAACAAGGAAGGTCGTGGCACCGACATCATCCTGCATTTACGTGAAGATGCGTTGGACTATCTGCAAAGCTATAAAGTGAAGCAGATTATCAATAAATATTCTGATCACATCAGCCTGCCCATTCAAATGCAAAAAGAAGTCTGGCAGGAAGAGGAAGTAGCGGAAGGTGAACAGCCAAAAGGCGGCCAGTATGTGAAAACTGATGAATGGGAAGCGATTAACTCGGCCAGTGCTTTATGGACCCGCAGTAAAAACGAGATTAGCGAAGAACAGTATATCGAGTTTTATAAAAACCTGAGCCATGATTTTGAAGCGCCGCTGGCCTGGTCGCATAACCGTGTCGAAGGCAGCACCGAATATACCCAGTTGCTGTATATTCCACCAAAAGCACCACATGATATTTTTACCCGCGAAGCCAAAGCTGGCATCAAGCTGTATGTCAAACGCGTGTTTATTATGGATGATGCTGACAACCTGATTCCAAACTATTTGCGCTTTGTACAGGGTGTGGTGGATAGCGCCGATTTACCGCTGAACGTCAGCCGTGAACTGCTACAGGAAAGCCGCGATGTGAAAACCATACGTGAAGGTAACGCACGCCGTGTGCTGACCATGCTGGATGGTCTGGCCAAATCTGAAGATGAAAAAGACCAGAACAACTTCAAGACTTTCTATCGTGAATTTGGTTCGGTCTTAAAAGAAGGCCTGGGCGAAGACTTTGGTAACCGTGAGCGTATCCTGAAATTATTACGCTATGCGACCTCCACCCAGGATGAGGTCAGTACTTCACTGGCAGATTACAAAGCGCGGATGCAGGACGGCCAGAAAGCCATTTACTATGTAACCGCAGATAGCCTGACCGCGGCCAAGAACTCGCCGCAGCTGGAGCTGTTCAAGAAAAAAGGCATTGAAGTCCTGCTGATGACTGAACGTGTTGATGAATGGGCCATGAACTTCGTACATGAGTTTGATGGTACACCGCTGCAAAACGTGTCTAAAGGTGCGGTCGATTTGGGCGATCTGCAAGATGCTGAAGAGAAGAAGGCACTGGAACAGGCGGCAGAGCAGTTTAAGCCAGTGGTGGAGCAGCTGTCTGAATCGCTGAAAGATAAAACCAAAGAAGTGCGCGTGACCACACGATTGGTTGATTCTCCGGCCTGTCTGGTTACGGCTGACGGGGAATTGTCGCCACAGCTGATCCGGATGCTGAAAGATGCCGGTCAGCCGGTGCCAGAAATGAAACCGATTCTGGAAATTAACCCGCAGCATCCACTGGTGCAAAAACTGCAAGGTTCGGCTCAGTTTGATGATCTGGCCAATGTGATTTTTGATCAGGCCCTGATTGCAGAAGGGGGACTGCCAGAAAATCCGGCAGAGTACCTGAAACGCATCAACAGTCTGCTCTTAAAATAAGCCTATTAAAAAAACCTCCTGCGGGAGGTTTTTTAATGCACGATTATATTGTTGACGGCTTTAGAACAGGGCTTCTAAACGCAGCAAGACACTCGGGAAATGGCTGCGGTCTTCACGGTCATCATTATAGTAATTCAGGTCGCCCTGCACAAAAAACCATTCACGCAAGAACGGCTGACGCCAGGACACAAATGGTCCCCAGCTGTTCAGGCGTAAATCATCATTATGATAATAACCGCCGGTGTAGAGCCCGTAGTTAAAACGGTTGCCGTGGAAGAACTGGTGCTGTCTAAAGCTGTAGTTGTCCCATCTGAGGTCATCATCCTGTTCATCGGCATAGGTCAGGCTAAACTGGTTGCTTAAAAACGGATGATCGGGCCGGGCATGAATAAGTTCCAGGTTGGTTCTTAAATAGTTTTCACTGTCGAGGCCGTAACGGTAAATCTGCTCGGCATGAAAGGAAAAGTCATTGACCAGTTCCCAGTCCTTGGCAATTTTTAAACGGGCATAAATATCATCACCGGAACGCACCCCGAGGTCGGCATCAGTTTCAAAGGGTAAGCGTTCAGTGAAGTCAGACCAGCGTAAGGCCAGGGAGCTGTTGTCTTCACGCGCCCGTCGACCATCCAGGGTTTTGTCCGGGCTGTTGCTGGGGTTTTCATTGGTAATGGCAACACTGTTTTGCAGTTCGTTATCCAGTGAGTCATCACCAAAGACCAGACTTAATTTGCGTTCCAGCGTCGGCAGTTTAATCCGGCCACGTACCCGCGGTTTAATATCGTAGTCATCATATTTGTTCCAGCGACTGTCGACCAGAATACGCAAGGTCGCAGAGGCCGGTTCCTCCGGGCTAGTTTCTCCAAACCAGTTATCAATTTTATGTGCGGTATTGTCTGCCCAGTGGCGAATCTGTTTCTGGCGCCGGTCTACCCAGCTTTGTTCTTCGGTTTCATGCGTGGGCGGCACAGTCGGTTCATTCGACTGTTCCGGCAAAATGGTCGGGGTGGCATCAATCAGCCGCGGCAGGGTATAGAAAAAACCATTACCCGCCTCAGTTTCGGGCACCAGTGGCACCTCATAACCTGGTGGTGCGGTCTGCGGTTCTGTCTCCAGGTTGGTATTGTTGTCTGCAACCGTATATCCACTGCCTAACAGGCAAAATAATAATAATGATGGCGCTATAAAATGTACTTTTCTTGGCATTATTTACTGATCTTTAAGCTCTTTTTGCTAGTGTTGAAAATCTTCAGGCGAAAAGCAAGATGCAGCTACAAAAACATAAACATTAACTGGCGGTGAGCCGTTGAATGGCCTGAACCAGACGTAAAGGGTCGACCGGCGCAGGCAGGTGATTCAAGACTTTTTGAATGATTTGCCAGCTCACGCCCTGCTGACGATCGAGCAGAATATAGGGATAGGCCGGTTCGGTACGCGCCAGTTGTAAACGCTGCTGGCCATGAATCAGGCGAATTTTTTGTCGCTCTTTTAATAAAATCAGCGGGGTGGCCAGCGTGGCTGCTGTTTCCTCAAACTGGATAAATTTCTGGGTATGAATCAGGTGCAGCGGAATAAACGGATAATAATCTTCTTTGTGCCAGATCATCTGCTCGGCATGTTGATAGCACTGAAACAGACTGTCCAGCGCAAACAGCTGGCTTTCCAGTACAGCGCTGTCTATTTCACGAATTGCGGCAATTTCATGTTCATGCTGCTGGCTAAAGGCGTGGGCAAAACGGGTGGCTTGCATGGCATCCAAGGCGCCAAACAAGACCAGATATTTAATAAAACGACCTTGGGCATTGATCTGCTCGGCCACATAACCGGGGCGCTTGAGCAGAGCTGCTTGCTCTGCATCATGAACCAGCACATCGGCATACTGCATCACTTCAGGCCGGGCTGGTAAAAATACCCGGCACAGTTTTTCCGCCGGCAGATGGTCCAGGGGTAATTCGGAAATCGGGCAGCTGAGCTGATTGAGCAGCAGATGACGGGCGCTAGACTCTGCTTCGGGTACGGAATCTGCTTGCTGTTCAGGCTGAACAGGTGCGGCTTTGGTAGGCTTGAACTGCTGAGCTGCTGCTTCAGGTTCTATCGCTACAGATGAACGTGCTGCGACGGTATGCTGAAAGGCCTGCGTTGCGGCATAGTTTTGCTGGTTAAGTAATTCCAGATCGGTGTGCAGACTGCGATACTGATGCTGCTGTTGCAACATCCAGCGATAGACCTGTTCCAGATTGCCCCAGTCACTGAGCAGGGCAGTACGTGCGGGTGCCGGAATCAGCCAGATTTGCCAGCCGGAGGCGGGCTGATACAAGATGGCCCAACCTGAATCGGGCTGGGCATATAAGGCCTGTTCTAGCGCCTCGACCTGCTGAAACACGCCCCGAAAAGAACGTGCATAAATGGTGTCACGCGCAAATTCTTCGGCAGAACGTTCCGGCTGCACCTGTGTCTTATAGGCCAGAATCTGCTTTTTAAACAGAGGCTGGTCGCATTCAACAAAAATACTTTTAATCCGGCTTTTGGCCTTGGCGGTTTCATACAGACTCAAGGAACGGCGCTCCAGCGCGCCCGTTAGGTCGTGCAGTTCTTTAATCAGCCGGGATTTTTCTAAAGTATTCATGGTGGAAACTTAAACCAGTTGTTGTGCTTTTTCCAGATAACTGGCCAGGACAATATTCAGGGCCAGTTCAACCAATTTGTATTCGGCAGAATGCGGCTGTGAATAATGTTCCGCCAGCGCCACCAGATTTTCTACATTAATCTCTTGTGGAGAAATTTTTCTCTGAATCAGGGCTTGAAGTTCGTGCATTGCTCTCTCATCAACCTGGACTTAAATAATTGTTTTGGATCACTTTGATTATAGGTATTTCACTAAAAATTACATGAAAAAAAATGTCAGCTTTTGTGGATTTTTAGGCATTTATGACAGAAATTGGGATTTCAATATAAGAAATATTAAAAAATTTTTTAGATAAATTTCAGTTAAATCAGAGAATAAACAGATCATGCTGCCGAATTGACAAAAAATGTCAGTCTCAAATTGTCCGGTCGGATCAGGTGCAAGGCACAGAATGGCCCCAAACTGCAATAAAAAAAGCAGACCTGAGGTCTGCTTGTATTTAAAGAAGTGCTTAAGCTTCTTTGTTCTGTTCAGCGCTTGCAGGCTGATCATTGCTCACGGTTTCAGTGTGGGCTTTTTCAGTCGGGAAGCTTGGTACATAAACCATTTCTGCTGATACATTGGCTGCATACAGGGTGACCATAAACAGGCCAAGCGCTTTTAAAACGTTCATCAATCTTACCTTCACAAAAAAAGGATGACTTGGGAGAAAAGTCATCGTGGGAGAGTGTATTCAAACAACGGCTATGATAGCGCGTTGTGATTGAGAGAAAATGATCATATCGGCAAGTTTAAGACTTTTTGTTAAAAAATAACATTTAAAAACAATAAATTAGAATAATTGCTCTAATCATTTAGCTACAAGATTTAAATTAATGATGATTTTTACAAGAACGAGATCATCCTGTTTTAAGATGAAAAAATCTCCAGATTTTTTGCCCCATCCACGCGTCATCTCTGTACAAATCCCTTGATCTGTATAGAGATGTAAGTTTTTGACGCGGTATGGTTAAGCGCTCTTTTATTGTCTATTTTTTATTCTAAGATGAACGTTTATACCAACACTGAGGGATCAATCATGGCGATTGCAAAAGTAGTAGAAGTGAATGCCAGCAGTAATAAAAGTTTTGAAGATGCCATTCAAAGCGGCATTGCCAAAGTCGGTGAAACAGTCAAAAACCTGCAGGGTGCCTGGATTAATGAACAGAAAGTGGTGATTAAGGACAATAAGATTACCGAGTATCGGGTTAATTTAAAAATCAGTTTCCTGGTGGAATAAAGTACATAGAAAAAAATCCCCGTAAGGGGATTTTTTATGGCAGCGATGCTTAAGGATGTAACTACTTATTGTTCCGGTACATCGCACTGGTCATCCTGACATTGCGCGCCGTTGTCTGCAGGTGTTTCCAAAGCTTTTTTCAGCACCTGTTCAAACACTTCCCGTGGCTGGGCACCGGCTAAAGCAACGCGCTGGTCAAATACAAAAAAGGGTACGCCCGTCACTTTAAGCTGATCACGTGCTACATCCTGATCAAATTTCACAAAATCGGCATAGGCATCGGAATCGAGCACATCATCGACTTCCACCGGGTTTAAACCGATACGTGCAGCGACATCTTCCAGCGTTTCGCGTTCGCCAATGGCCAGACCTTGGGTCATATAGCTGTAGAAAAAAGCCTCTTTGGCTTCATTGCCCAAGCCTTTGCTTTGCGCCAGATGAATCAGACGGTGGGCATTCAAGGTATTGCCGGAATTGGCCTGTTCCCAGTTAAACTGGATGCCTTCTTCAGCAGCCATGCTGGCAATATTGCGCTGCATGTCTTCTACTTCTGCCAAGGTACGGCCATATTTTTGTGCCAGACGTTCAGAGTTGGAAATTTCCTGACGTTCCGGTGCCTCCGGGTCAAGCTGGAAGCTGTGCCAGTGCACCTCAAGTTCTACGCCGACCTGTGCTGCCGCGGCTTCAAGACGTTTTTTGCCGATATAACAGAAAGGGCAGACCACATCGGACCAGATATCTACACGCATGAATATTCTCTTTGCATTGTTTTCAACTATTGATGGGGATGATTTGCCTGAATTAAAGCCGAGATGGGTACTTTGCCGCCAGCAAACCGTATTTTTCATCCTCATCACTTTATATTTTTTGAAAATAAGCTAAACGATAAAAAATTAGCTGAATAAAATAAATCACTTAAGTCATTTTTATTGTTTGATCTTTTGTGTGCTTTGTTGAATAATTTTGTCTAAAAAACAGGCGATACAACAACAAAGCGTTATGATAACGAGAAATACAACAAGAGGACAGGATATGCGACGTATAGTGTGGATCATCGTCCTCGTGACCTGTGCCGTGTTTGGATTGATGTTTTATCAATATCAGGCACAACAAAAAGAACTGACCCAATTACACGAATATCAGAACGTACTGTATGACAAGGCCGAGCAGATTTATGTACAGGCGCAGGATTGGTCGACCCCGATTCAGGTTGATCCGTCCGATCCGCGTTTAAGCGGTGATTATGCCCTGATGGCTGAATTTGTGATTAGCCATCTGGTGCAAAGTGCCGAAGCGCGTAACAGCTATTTACGCGAACTGAAAGCGTTGCAATGGGATCAGTTTCTGGATATTAAACGCCTGAATGAAGATAAAAAACAGGACTATGCCGAAACCGAAGCCATGCTGTCACAGGTCAAGGCTATGATGGAGCTATATCAGGAGCATCTGACTGAACATGAAGCACAGGCGCTGGCCCAAATTGAAGAATTACCGATTAAATCGCATCTACGCCGTCAGTTAAGTGAATCTCTGCTGGAAAGCCGCCAGAATGATGAAGGCACAGTGCTGTTTGAGCTGGAAAAACAGAGCCTGAGTCAGGCCTATGTGCTGCTTGGGATTCTAAAAAATAATCGCTGGGAAATGAAAAACAACCTGTTTATGTTCTATGAAGATGCAGGCCTGAAACAGTTTAATCAGGCCTATCAGGACATGCTCAAGCTGAATCAGCAAATGCAGGAGATTACCCAGGCGCATCAGCAGGCATTGGCTGAAAAACTGTAAGTAACAGCTCAACTTCTTGCACCTGTTTTAAGCCAAAGCTTAATACTGCCCCAACACCGTCATGGGGCAGTATCGGCAGATGCAAGGTGCATTCTTAATGATCACCTGGCCACAGGCTCAGGACATATTTTAGTGCTGCTGCTGGCCGCGATGGCTGTGAAAATGCACTGTGAGTGTACAGCCTCTAGCGCTTTTTAAGGGTGTGGATGGCTACGAGTTATATACATGGACAGCATCGTGCGTGATCCATTTAAAAAGAGGAAAAGAATAAAATTATGAATGAAAAAATATTGGTATAAGTAATTGATAAAATTCTAAAATTTAAGAAATTATCTTTCTATTCTTTCTTGTTTTTAACTAGTTCATCTCCTCCTCATGTTGGTGCCGATTTACCAGCAAAATCCGGCAGATTTTTTAAAATGGCATAGTAATTGCTCCAATCCCGCAGGAATAGCGCTTGTCTGCAACATGCAGGCAAGGGCCAGTATATTTTTAAAAGATGGCTTCAGAGAAAAGCATCACTGAGCTGCGGCGTGGGGCTACACATGACAACGAGCAAACAGAATATTTCGCCCGAAGATGAATTTTTAGGGACAGGAAAAAGCCTGACTTATGGCTTACAGCATGTATTAACCATGTATGGCGGTATTGTGGCACCGCCATTAATTGTCGGCACAGCGGCCGGTTTAACTGCTGCGCAAATCGGGATCTTGATTACTGCTTCATTATTTATGGGTGGACTGGCGACTTTGTTACAGACCTTGGGGGTGAAATATTTCGGGGCACGCTTGCCACTGGTGCAAGGCGTGTCCTTTGCCGGCGTGGCCACCATGGTCGGTATTGCCACCACGGGTGGCGGTTTTAATGCCATTCTGGGCGCGGTGATTGCCTCCTCCTTAATCGGGTTATTGCTGACGCCGTTTTTTGCCAAGATTATCCGTTTCTTTCCACCGGTGGTGACTGGCTGTGTGATTACCATCATCGGCCTGTCTTTATTGCCGGTGGCCGTGCGCTGGATTATGGGTGGTAATAGCAATGCACCTGACTGGGGTTCTATGCAGAATATTGGTCTGGCCGCCATGACCTTGGGGATTTTGCTGCTTTTAAGCCGTTTTGGTTCTGAAACCATTCGCCGTACCGGAATTTTACTGGCAATTCTGATCGGTTCGATTCTGGCCTATGCGCTGGGTTTTGGAGATTTTTCCAAAGTGGGTGAGGGCGCCTGGTTTGCCTTTCCTGACTTTTTGGCTTTTGGTGCACCGACTTTTCACCTGTCCGCAATTCTGTCCATGACCATTGTGATGGTGGTGGTGTTAACTGAAACCACGGCCGATATTATTGCGGTGGGAGATATTGTCGGTGCCAAAGTCGATGACAAGCGTATTGCCAATGGCTTGCGCGCCGATATGATTTCCTCAGCAGTAGCGCCCTTCTTTGGCACCTTTATGCAAAGTGCCTTTGCCCAGAACGTGGGACTGGTGGCGATTACCGGTGTGAAAAGCCGCTTTGTGGTAGCTGCCGGTGGCCTGATTCTGGTGATTTTGGGCCTGCTACCGATTATGGGCCGTATTATTGCTTCCATTCCTACGCCGGTATTAGGCGGCGCTGGTCTGGTCCTATTTGGTACAGTGGCGGCCAGCGGAATTCGTACTTTATCTAAACTGGACTATAGCGATCAGAAAAACCTGATTATTGTCGCGACGTCTCTGGCTGCCGGGATGATTCCAATTATTGATCATTCTTTCTATGCCCAGTTTCCAACCTGGTTTAAAACCCTGTTCCATTCGGGCATTAGCTCGACCTGTGTGATGGCGATTTTCCTGAATATCCTGTTTAACCATCTTCATTTTGGTAAAAAGACAACGGTTGAGCCAGTGTTAACCACAGTGGCCAAGCCGGAACATTAAGGCGATGAGCTGAAGCTTGCTTCAGTCGTGATTGAGATGCAATTTAAAAATGCCCGATGTAGCACATGGGGCGTTTTGTTTTGAATAATTTTCGCGAAAATAAAAAATCCCCGCCGAAGCGAGGATTTTTTGATCGAAGTATTTAAGAATTAAACACGTTCGATAATGGTCGCGATACCTTGACCCAGACCAATACACATGGTCGCAAGACCGATTTGAGTATCTTGCTGCTCCATTACATTTAGCAGGGTAGTCGTGATACGTGCACCAGAACAACCCAATGGGTGACCCAACGCAATCGCACCACCGTTCAGGTTCACGATGTCCTGTTTTTCATACAGACCTAAGCCTTTCAGAACAGACAGACCTTGTGCAGCGAACGCTTCGTTCAGCTCAACGGTCTGCATGTCTTCAATTTTCAGGCCAGCACGTTTAAGCGCTTTCTGAGTTGCTGGTACAGGACCATAACCCATGATCGCAGCGTCACAGCCTGCAACCGCCATAGAACGGATCACTGCACGTGGTTTTAGACCAAGCGCCTGAGCACGTTCAGCAGACATCAGCAGCATTGCAGATGCACCGTCAGACAGCGCAGAAGAAGTCGCAGCAGTTACCGAACCACCTTTAGGGTCGAATACTGGTTTCAGTGCTTTGAACGCTTCCAGGTTCGCATCTGGACGGATTACTTCGTCGATGTCGCACAGTTTTCTAAAGCCGTTCGCATCATGACCTTCGATCCCGATGATTTCGTTCTTGAAACGGCCTTCCTGAGTTGCAGCCCAAGCACGGCGGTGAGATTCAACACCGAACGCATCTTGTTCTTCACGGGTAATGCCATTCATGCGACCTAACATTTCAGCAGTTAAGCCCATCATGTTAGATGCTTTTGCATAGTGTTTAGATGCTTCTGGGTTCAGGTCGATGCCGTGCATCATGCCAACGTGACCCATGTGTTCTACACCACCGATGATGAAGATATCACCCTGGCCAGTTGCGATTTGCGCAGCTGCGGTGTGGATTGCCTGCATAGAAGAACCACACAGACGGTTTACCGTTTGACCTGCAACAGTTTTAGGAAGATCCGCCAGCAACGCGATGTTACGCGCGATGTTCATGCCTTGTTCAAGCGTCTGGTTGACACAACCCCAGATCACGTCTTCAACTTCGTTGACATCGAATTGGTTACGAGCAACCAGCGCACGTACCAGTTCAGCAGAAAGGCTGTCAGCACGTACATTGCGGAACATACCATTTTTGGATTTACCCATTGCTGAACGTACGCCATCAACGATGACAACGTCACGTGGATTTAAAGTAGCCATTCACGTTGCTCCTTAACCGTAGAATTTTTTATTGTTAGCAGCCATGTCGCGCAGAGATTGCGGCGCTTCATAAGCTTTCCCTAAATGTGCGTACTTGTCGCAAAGCGCAACGTACTCAGCTACACCAGTTTGGTCGATGTAACGGCATGGGCCACCACGGAATGGAGGGAAGCCTACACCCATGATCATTGCCATGTCTGCTTCAGCAGGTGTTGCAACGATGTTGTCTTCCAGACAACGAACAGTTTCGTTACAGAATGCCAGCATCATGCGGTCAATGATCTCTTGCGGATCAAATTCACGTTTTTCAGCGGTTGCAACAGAAGCCACAAGTTCGTAAGCAGTTGGGTCAACCTGTTTCGCTTTCTTGCCTTTCTTGTCCAGTTCGTACTTGTAGAAACCAACGTCGTTTTTCTGACCTAGACGTTTGTTTTCGTACATCACCTGGATTGAACCTTTGAAGTCTGGCTTCATACGGTCCGGGAAGCCTTCCGCCATGACTTCTGCACCGTGAACGCCAGTGTCGATACCAACCACGTCCATCAGGTAAGCAGGGCCCATAGGCCAGCCGAATTTTTCCATCACTTTGTCAACTTGCTGGAAGTCAGCACCGTCTTTCAGTAACAGGTCAAATGCACCGAAGTAAGGGAACAGTACACGGTTTACCAGGAAGCCCGGACAGTCATTTACCACGATTGGTGTTTTACCCATTTTCTGGGCAAGAACAACGGTAGTCGCGATTGCTTCAGGAGAAGTTTTTTCACCGCGGATGACTTCTACCAGTGGCATCATGTGTACCGGGTTGAAGAAGTGCATACCCACGAAGTTCTCAGGACGCTCCAGGTTTTCAGCCAGACGTGTGATTGAGATGGTAGACGTGTTAGAAGCAATGATCGTATTTTCACGCACTTTCGCTTCAGTTTCTTTCAGTACGATGCCTTTCACTTTCGGGTTTTCAGTAACCGCTTCGATCACGATATCCACTTCTTTAAACTCGTCATAGCTTAAAGTAGGACGGATGCGCGCCAGGGTTTCACCCATTTGCGCCGGTTTCATCTTCTTGCGTTCAACCTGCTTGGTCAGCAGTTTGTTTGCTTCAGACATACCCAGTGCAAGTTGCGGGTTACCGATGTCTTTCATGATGATAGGGGTGCCTTTGCTTGCCGCCTGGTAAGCAATACCACCACCCATGATACCAGCGCCTAGAACAGCCGCTTGGTTTACAGGATGCGCACCTTTTTCATATTTCTTGGAAGTTTTCTTCACCACCTGGTCGTTCAGGAATAGGCCGATCAGCGCACCCGCTTGTGGAGTCACAGCTGCTTTTGCGAAACCTTGAGCTTCAGCTTTCAGTGCATCGTTACGTGGAAGGCTTGCACCTGCCTGTAAAGAATCCAGCATCAGCTTAGGCGCTGGGTATTGAGCAGGGTTTGCTTTTGCCAGTACTGCACCTTTGGCAGTATTGAACGCCATCATTTGCTCAAGCATGCTCAGTTTTACAGGATCAAGTTTTTCCTGACGTTTTGCTTTCCAGTCCAGACGGCCAGCTGCTGCCTGTTTAGCCAGATCAACCGCTGCTTCAGTCAGTTTGTCTGCGACAACAACGGCATCTACTGCACCATCTTTTAATGCTGCGGCTGGTTTTTTCGGATTAGCCATTGCCATCCATTCCACCGCATTGTCGATCCCGATTAAACGGCTTAAACGTACCGTACCACCAAAGCCCGGGAAGATTCCCAGCTTGATTTCTGGCAGGCCGACTTGCGCCTGTTCGGACATGACACGGTAGTCACAAACCAGACACATTTCAAAACCGCCACCCAGCGCCATACCATTAATGGCAGCGACTTTAGGAATATCTAAATCTTCAAAGCTATTGAAGATGTCGTGAACAGGCAAGGCCCATTCCACAATTGCTTGTTCGCCTTGTGCGAAGTTTTCACCAAACTCAGTGATATCTGCACCCACGATGAAGGTCGATTTGCCTGAAGTGACCACCAAGCCTTTAATTTCACTATTGGCTTTGACAGCGTCAATTGCAGCTTTAAAATCTTCAATCGTTGCACGGTTAAATTTGTTGACCGACTCACCTTGTAAGTCAAAGCGGAATTCTGCAATTCCGTCCGAAAGCATTTGGACGGTAATGGCATTGCCAGCGTGGATCATGCCTGATCTCCTTTATTTTGGAGGATTTCTAAGTTGATGTTGTGAAGCAAGTGTGCATTTCCCGCACACTTCTATGCCTCGCTAATCTTACGATAACTATATCGAAAAAGAACATAACAAGTTGTATCAAGCCGTGACGCTAGGGTCATCAATTTTTCTATGCCCAATCAAGGTCTTGTTCCCTTTCTTCTCCTGCTTATTTCGCTTAAAAGCAGATGAAGTACTTGTTTCAGTTTTACTTTTTTGGCGCGGTTGCCTTCTGTTTATAACGGAAAAAGCTGCTACTGCCCATGCCGGAGTTGTGGTGTTTTGGTCAAAAAAGTCAATTTGTGTGAATGGACAGGGCATTGCAAGCACCTGAACAGCGCCAGTTTTGCAACGCTGTGTCTTAAACGCCTGGCTGATTGGCCTGGCTAAATTTGTTATACTCGCCGATATTTTGGCTTGTCTGTTGTCCCTGTACAGGGCGGCAATTTCCCGGATGTTGCTATGCTTAAGTGGATTATTCTGGCCATCTTTGTCATTTCAGCGTTTTATATCCAGCAACGCGGCAAAGTTCGGCATTCGTTTTATCGTCAGTTCTTTGACCATTCGACCCTGTTCGCCCCGATTAATTTTCTGATGTACCGTTTTTCGCGCGTACCGAATCAGCCCTATATCGACACCCAGCATTTTCAGGATTTAAAAGTGCTGGATGAACATTGGGAGATGATTCGCGATGAGGCCAAAGCGCTGTATGAACAAGGCGGCATCAAGGCCTCCAGCAAATATGATGATCTGGGGTTTAATTCTTTCTTTAAAACTGGCTGGAAACGCTTTTACCTGAAATGGTATGACACCGCGCATCCTTCTGCGGCCGAGCTGTGCCCGAAAACCACGGCCTTATTAAAAACCTTGCCAAGTATTAAAGCGGCAATGTTTACCGAACTGGCACCAGACAGCCGCCTGGTTCGGCACCGCGATCCTTATGCCGGTTCGCTGCGTTATCATTTGGGTTTAATGACCCCGAATGATGAGCGCTGCTTTATTGATGTCGATGGCCAGCGCTATTCATGGCGCGATGGTGAAAGTGTGGTATTTGATGAAACCTATATTCACTATGCTGAAAATGGTACCGAGCAAAACCGGATTATTTTCTTTGCCGATGTCGAGCGGCCGTTAACTACCCGCTGGATGCAAAAGTTTAATCACTGGTTTGGCAAAAAGGTGATGACGGCGGCCAGCTCACCCAATGAAGTCGGGGACCGCACTGGCGGCCTGAATAAAGCCTTTGCCTATGTTTATCAGATCCGGATTCAGGCCAAGGCCTTGAAAGCCAGAAACCGGACCCTATATTACATTTTAAAATGGGTGCTGATGCTGGGGCTATTCTTCCTGATTTTTATCCGGCCTTATCTGTTTTAAGATGACATTCTGATCTTTTGCACTCCAACCAAAACGCCCACATGGGCGTTTTTTTCTGCATGGCCCAATACAGCAGCCCCCATAAATTTTGTGTAAGATACAGACAGTAAAGGGGAAAATAATGCAGAAATTTCGTTCCAAAATTGACTGGTGGGTGCTGGCTTTTTTAATCTGTATGACCGGGCTGCTGGTGCAATTGTTACTGACCATGCAGGCCAAAGGCACCATGCAAGCGTATCCGGTGCATACTGCGGTGTATCTGCTGACCATTGTGGTGATCTGGTGGCCGGTGTGGAATACCCGCTATCGTGTGAGCGAAGACTGCCTGACCATCCGCTGCCTGTTTTTAAGCTGGCGCATCCCATTGGCGCAGATTCAAAAAGTATCACCGACCAATAACTCGGTGGCATCTCCGGCCATGTCCTTAAAACGCTTAAAGATTGACTATCAGCAAGATGGCGTGAACAAGTTTGTGCTGGTGTCGCCGCGGCATCCGGAGCAATTCTGCGCCGCGATTAAACAGCCTTTATCGTCCTGATTCAGTGCTGGTCGCTGGGTCCGGCTGAATCAACAGCTGCTGATCCTGACAGTCCAGACACAGACTAAGCTGCTCTGGATGACTGAGGAAATACAGCGCCAGAATCGGTTCCAGTTCGGTGCGCATGCGGCGGCCCAAATGCCGGGCGCCATAGCGAATATCATGTCCCTGATAAAAGTAGGCTTTGGCGGCATCGGTCAGCTGTACCTGACGTTTCTGATGCTGCAGGCGTTTGTTCAGTTTTTCCAGTTCAATCTCGACCAGTTGCGGCAGGGCATTTTCCTGGACCGGCGCATAATGCAGGGTCCGGTCAATCCGGTTGAGAAATTCCGGATCAAAACGGCGCTGCATCACCTTTTCAATAATCTGTCTGGCCGGCAGACGTTTTAGACAGAGGTCCTGCATTTTTTTCGGGAACAGATTCAGCTTGTCCAGATATTGCTGCGCAGCTTGGGCACCGACATTACTGGTCATGAAAATCATGCAATTGCGAAAGTCGATGGTTTTGGTGCCAGAAGTCAGGGTCAGTTTGCCGGTGTCCAGCACATTCATTAGCCCGCGCAGTACTTCAGTCGAGGCTTTTTCCAGTTCATCAAACAGCACAATGCCGGGGCGGGTGTGACTGCCTGCAATCGCAGTTTCATCAAACAGGCTATGGCCTTCTTTGGAGCCAACATAGCCCGGCGGTGCACCGGTGAGTGCTGCTGCATAATGTTCCTGTGCCAGCGTGTTCATATCAATCCGGCAAAAAGCATCCGGGCGGCCATAAATCGCTTCACTGATCAGCCGGACAGTTTCAGTTTTACCGACGCCAGTTGGCCCCAGCATTAGCGTCACCGACAGCGGACGTTCCGGGCTGGAAAAATCTGCCTTGACCACATGCAGCATTTTTTCAATTTCATTTAAGGCTGTGTCCTGTCCAATAATCCGGGTTCTGAGCAGCTGCATCACTTCACGCGGTTCAAAATGAAAGCGCGGTTTGCCAATCAGGCGGTCTTTTTCCGATGCCGCATGTGTTGAGGTGGCCGGCTGAATAATATGCATGGCAGAGTGGGCGGTGTGCATAAACTGAATCCTGAACGGGACAAGCTGTTCAGCATAGCAAAATTTGCCTCTGGCACTAAGACTTTGTAGCAATCATGTCATTTCTGCCGGCATGCTTGCGCGGCAATGCTTGAAAATAGCAGAATCACCATCACATCATGCTAGAGCAGACGAGATCGATAAATAGGCTGAATGTGAACGAAAACGCACGCGAACATATTGTCAAAATTCTGGCCAATATGACCACCTTACCCGGTATTTACCGCATGCTGGGTAAAGATGGGGAACTGTTATATGTGGGCAAGGCCAAGAATCTTAAAAATCGCGTGTCCAGCTATTTCGTAAAAACCATCGAACATCCGAAAACCCAGGCGCTGGTGGCGCGGATTTATGATATTGAAACGCTGGTGGTGCGTTCGGAAACCGAAGCCTTGCTGCTGGAACAGAACCTGATCAAGCTGCATCGGCCACCGTATAATATCATGCTGCGCGATGACAAATCTTATGTCTATATTTTTGTCTCCAGCGACAAGCCTTATCCGCGGATTGCCAGTGGCCGTGGCAAAGGCAAGCATCAGGTGGGTAAATTTTTCGGGCCTTATCCAAGTGCCTACAACGCCCGCGATACTTTAATCGTGCTGCAAAAGCTATTTAATGTGCGCCAGTGCGAAAACAGCTATTTTTCCCAGCGCAAACGTCCCTGCCTGCAATATCAGATCAAACGCTGTTCGGCGCCTTGTGTCGGACTGATTTCACCGGAAGCCTACCAGGAAGATGTGCAGAACTCGATCCGTTTTTTACAGGGCGATACCCGTGAACTGAATCAGGAACTGATTGCCAAAATGGAAGCCGCGGCTGAAGCACTGGAATTTGAAAAAGCGGTGTTTTATCGGGACCGAATGGCCTTGCTGCGCGATGTACAGGCACAGCAGGCAATTTATAAGGTCAAAGGCGAAGCCGATATTCTGGCAATTGCCTATCAGGCCGGGGTGACCTGTGTGCAGATTATGCATGTGCGCAATGGCAAGATGCTGGGCGGGAAAAGCTATTTTCCGGATATGCTCGGAGATGATCAGGGCCAGATGCTGTCCGATTTTATCGCCAACTTCTATTTTCAGGTCGCCGATGAAGTACCGGCCGAGCTGATTGTCAATGTAGAACTGCCAGATGCCAAAGAGCTGGAGCAGGCGCTACAGCAGCAGTTTCAGCAGAAAGTCCAGATCAAGCACAAAGTCCGCGAAACCCGGGCCGAATGGCAAGAACTGGCACAAATGAACGTGCAACACGCGATTAAAGGCAAGCTGGCCAATCACTTCGAGCTGAATGAGCGTTTTCATCAGCTGGAGCAGGTGGTGGGGCGTCCTATTGACCGGATTGAATGTTTTGATATTTCCCACACCATGGGCGAAGCGACCGTGGCGTCTTGTGTGGTGTTTGATTCGGGCGGTGCGCGCAAACGCGATTATCGCCAGTTTTCCATCAATGACATTACCGAAGGCGATGACTATGCCGCAATGCGTCAGGCCCTGACCCGACGCTATAAAAAAGCCATGCTGCCGGATTTGCTGCTGATTGATGGCGGTAAAGGCCAGCTGCATATGGCGATGGAAGTGATGCAGGAACTGGGACTGGAAGCCTTTATGGTCGGCGTGTCCAAAGGCGAGGGGCGTAAACCTGGACTGGAAACCCTGCATTTTACCGATGGCAGCAAAATCCAGCTGCCGGAAGACCATAAAGCCCTGCATCTGATTCAGCAGGTGCGGGATGAAGCGCACCGTTTTGCCATTACCCGGCATCGGGCCAAACGTGATAAAAAACGTGGCAGTTCGGTGCTGGAAGTGATTCCCGGCCTGGGACCAAAACGCCGCCGTGATTTGCTGACCCATTTTGGCGGGATTCAGGGCGTGCTAAAAGCCTCGGAAAAAGACTTGATGCTGGTACCGGGACTGGGGCAGGTCATGGCGCGGACCATCTATAAAATTCTGCACGAATAAGTCCGGCATATTTGACCTATTGGCAAAAATAGTCACTGGCCAGTATACGATTGACCATTCACATCCACACTGAAAAGCTGCAAGATGAAGCGCACTCAATAAAAAGGAAAATATATGTCGCTGCGTTCTGTATTTGCCGCAATCGAGCAGGATGAATGGATTCAGATTCCAACAGGCTGGTTACAGGGTCGAACCATCTATGGCGGACTGGTGGCCGGACTGATGATGCAGAAAGCCCTTTCGGTGATTGCCGACCCGGATAAACGTCTGCTCAGTGCATCGGTGACCTTTGTCGGGCCGGTGCGGGAAGACCGGGCCAGAATCAGTGCAGAAATTTTGCGACAGGGCAAGTCGGTGATCACGCTGGAAGTGCGCTTATGGCAGGATGATGCGGTACAAAGCATCTTGCTGGCCAGCTTTGGCGCGGTGCGTGAATCCAGTATTCAGGTACAGCAGGAACCGTTGGCGCCGGATTATCCTGCACCAGCGCAGCTTAACTATTTACCGGTGCATCAGCTGATGCCGGAATGTTATCAGCAGTTTGAGGTGTGCTGGGCCGAAGGCGATTATCCGTGTACCGGAAGCCAGCAGTCCGATTTTGGTGGCTGGTGCCGCTATACGCCAGAAAAACATGCCAACCGCGACTTTACTGTGGCCGATCTGGTCACACTGATGGACATTTGGCCACCGGGTGTACTGCCTTTATTTAAGACCTTGTCACCGGCCAGTTCGCTGACCTGGCACATTACTTATGTGCATCCGATCCGCCACCAAGTGCATGATTGGTTTAAATATAAAGTGTTTACCGAGCATGCGGCAGATGGCTATTCTACTGAAACAGCACATCTTTGGGATGCTGAAAACCGGCTGATTGCGATTTCGCGGCAAACCGTAACGGTCTTTGCCTAGTGACACTTTCTGCCATTTCGTATAAAGTGAAGCCTATTAACGATGGATAAACCCTCAAAAAATATGTGCATTTAGCTCGTGCATAACGGGGAAGCATTGGCGGTGTCTATGACAACAGGTCGAATCCTGAATATTCCAAATATTTTAACTTTAGCGCGTATAGCCTTAATTCCCGTATTTTTATTGGTGGCCTACTGGCCGCCTGCCATGGGAATCCATGATCATGATGCAGGGATGACCCGGCATCTGATTCTGACCGCGATTTTTGTGATTGCTGCCGTCACTGACTGGTTTGATGGCTATCTGGCACGAACCTTAAACCAGACCTCAGCCTTTGGCCGTTTCCTGGATCCGGTGGCGGATAAACTGATGGTGGCAGCCGCCCTGATTGTCTTGGTGCAATGGCAGCCGACCATTTCCATGGCCTTTGCCGCGATTGTAATTATTTCACGTGAAATTACCGTGTCGGCCTTGCGTGAATGGATGGCAGAACTTGGCGCGCGTACCAGCGTGGCGGTCTCTACCGTCGGGAAATATAAAACTGCATTTCAGATGATTGCGATTTCCGTGTTCTTGCTGAACTGGGAGCCACTGGAATTGCTTGGTTATGCCTTACTCTATACTGCGGTGGTGCTGACTTTGTGGTCGATGTTTATTTATTTAAAAGCCGCCTGGCCGTATTTAAAACAGCCTTAAGGCAAAAAAGCTCCTGTACAGGAGCTTTTTTTATGGATTAAAAAATACAGAATCATTCCTTCATCTTTAACCGGATTGCGGTTTAACTATGGGTTTCTTCTTCTGCGTCATCTTCAAAGGTTCGGGCAATCTTTTCAATATTCAGGCTTTTGGCCATCGCATCAAAAATTTCTTTATAGACACCGTCCTGATGGTAGAGCGTGTCATGTTCGCCGTGTTCGGCAATCGCGCCTTCTTTCATGACATAGGTGTAATCGGCATCAATAATCTGCGACAGACTGTGTGAGATAATCACCACGGTACGGCCCTGTTTAATTTCATCCAGACTCTGCTTGATCTGCTCGGTGGCAATGGCATCCAGACTGGCGGTTGGTTCATCCAGAAAAATAATCGGTGGATTTTTCAGGAACATCCGCGCCAGTGCAATCCGCTGCTGCTGACCGCCCGAGAGCATCAGGGCATCACTGTCATAGCCTTGCGGGAGCTGCAAAATCTGCTCATGAATCGAGGCTTTCTGGGCGGCCTGTATCACTTCTTCCTGAGAAGCATCGGTTTTGCCATAGCGGATATTGTCAAAAATACTGCCCTGGAAAATATGGTTTTTTTGCAGCACCAGCCCGATATGGTCACGCAGGTATTGGGTGTCGATGTCTTTTAAATCCACTCCATCTAACTGAATGCTGCCCTGCTGTGGTTCATAGAATTTATCCAGCAGGCTGATCAGGGTCGATTTCCCTGCACCGGACAGGCCGACCAGTGCGGTAATCTTGTTGGGCTGAATGCACATCTCGATATTTTTTAAGGCATGATGCCCGTTCGGATAATAAAACTCGACCCCGCTTAAATTGAATTGCCCGCGAATTACCGGTTTTTGTGCACCGCTGGCTTCAATTTCATCATCGGCCTCCAGAATCTGGAAAAAGCTTTCCGAGTAGATCATGGCATCATTCACTTCATCATAAATCCGGTGCAGTGAACGGATTGGTGCCGACACGTTATTAAACAGCAACACGTGATACATGATCATGCCGATACTCATCTGGCCATCCAGCACAAAATAGGCAGTCAGGATAATAATCAGTACAATTCCGATCTGTTCAATAAAGGTTTTCAGGCCATCAAACAGGAAGCTGGTCTGCCGGGTATGCATCTGGTTATCGGTCAGTTCCTTTTGCAGTTTTAGCTGTTTGTCCGATTCGATATGTTCCCGGTTAAAGGATTTGATCACGGTAATCGAGTTGATAATACTCAGAATACCCTGGCTTTTCCGTTCGCGGCCATCACGTAAATTGCGGCGCCAGCTGCCAAGTTTCTGGGCCTGTTTATAGGTCAGCCAGAAGTAAATGGGCACAATGGCCGAGGCCACCAGTCCGACATAGAAATTGGCCCAGTACATCAGCCCTAAGGCAATAATCGCGCTGGTAAATAACGGTAAAATATCAATAAAAAAGATTTGTACCAGCCGGGTGAGGGAGCCAATGCCGCGGTCAATCCGGGTTTGCAGCTTGCCGGCCTGATTGTTGTCCTGATTAAAAAACGCCAGCCGGTAAGTCAGGAACTTCTCAATAATGCCTTGAGCCAAATCCTGCGACACAAAAATCCGCAGTTTTTCACCATAAAATTTCTGCCCGAATTGGACAAAGGCATTAATGATTTCCTTGCCCAGTAAAATGGCGCTAATGGTTATCAGAATCTGCCAGCCTTCAGCCAGCCCCTGACCGGCTTCTACCAGCCGGTTAATGCTGTCGACGGCATATTGCAGGGTCAGGGCATTGACCTGTGCGGTCAGAGAACCAATTAAAGTCAGAATCAGCGTGGCAATCACCAGCAGCCGATACGGCCGCACAAAGGGCTTGAGCTTCTGAAAGAGCTGCCATAAGTTCATAAGCAATTATTTTTTATTCTAAAACCTGTTTTTCAGTCTATGTCGATTTGGCGTGGCTCACAAGCACAGAGAATGTTTTGATTTGTGAAGCCGTTTTGGGTTTAAACTGAAGTTCCGCTTCGCAGGAAAACGCCACAATGAATCTGGAACTGTTTCCGCCCGAGCCGCGGCAGAATCTGTTGCCCTATGAGGGGATCGTGCAGGATTATGGGCTGATTCTGTCCGCTGAGGACAGTCACGCTTACTTGCAGCAATGTTTACAGCAGCTGGCCTGGCAAGCCGATGAAGTCACCTTATTTGGCAAACATTATGTCACCGCGCGGAAAATTGCCTGGTATGGTGATGAGTATTATCAGTATCGTTATTCGGGCAGTTTGAAGCAGGCGCAGCGTTGGCATCCGGCTTTGTGGCAGTTAAAACAGCAGATTGAACAGATCGTGGGACATCCATTTAATTCCTGTTTAGCCAATTTATATGCAGATGGCAGTCAGGGACTGGGCTGGCACAGTGATGATGAACCGAGTCTGGTCGCATCTCCGGGTGCAGAAACGGTGATTGCTTCTTTAAGTCTGGGTGCAACCCGTAAATTTAGCTTTAAGCACAAACACAGCGCAGCAAAAGTCGAGCTGCTGCTACAGAGTGGTCAATTAATTGTGATGCGTGGGCAGACCCAGCGCTACTGGAAGCACAGCCTGCCCAAATCCAGCCGTGTGGTGACGCCGCGAATCAATTTAACCTTTCGCTATTTTTATCCACTCTAATGCTGGTTGTGATCCAAAGGCCGGGCAGGGCAGAGATTTATCTCACCACGCTGATCTTAACAGCTGTATTTTGATAAAGATCAATCTAGGTATGTGGATTCAGACTTTCAACTTTCTGTTCAATCAGCGCGGCATTTTCCTGCAAAATGGCAATCAGCTTTTCGACATTGACAAATTCAAAGCGGTTTTTGGAGGCCAGTAAGGTCAGGGTGAATGGTGCTGTTTTATTGGAGAGTCTGATCGGCACCGACAAGCCGGCCAGTTGCGGTTCCAGTTCACCACTAGAATAGTAATAGCCCTGTTTTTTGATCTTTTTCATTTTGCTGATGAACTCGGCTTCATCCTGGGCAAAACCGGACTGACGGAACTGCACGGCAAAACGCTGATAATAATTCAGCATTTTCTGTTTTGGTAAATGCGCCAGCATGATTTTCGGTGACGAACCCATATACACCGGACGTGGGCAGCCGCGGCCATAGGACAGCAGATTCATATGCTGGAATACTTCATCATGCAGGTCGATACAGGCATCCTGATTCAGATAGGTCAGTACGCAGCAAAATTCGGTACGCTGCACAATATCCTGCATAAACGGAATGCTGATTTGCACCAGTGGATCGGTGGTGCGGGAAATATAATCCAGCACTGCAATTTTCGAGCCGAGGGTGTAATCGCCCGAAGTCCCACTTAAACGCTGCAATAATTCGGCCGAAACCAGTTCTTTTAAATAGCGGTAGCTGGTTGGTTTGGACAGGCCCAGTTCTTCACTGATCATATCGACATTAATCACCGGACGTGACACTGAAAATAAATTCAGAACCATCAAAATTTTGCCAAAACTCGATATTGCCATCAGTGATTACTCTACAACGTGAAAAAAGATCAATGAAAAAATCCGGTACTGACTATCATAACAGACCGGATTGAGCTGAAAACCAAGAGAAAGGGATTTGGACGTCAACAGCGAGATTTTAAGGCTGGACGCCTTGCGGATAACGATACCAGCTTTCAATGAACAGGGCGGCCGCAATACTGTCGGCGGCAATTTTTTTACCGCGTCCCTGAGCCTGATAATGATCCAGTTCATCACGGGCTTCACGCGTGGTCAAACGCTCGTCCACCATCAGGGTTTCGATATTGGTCTGATGACGTAAACGTCGGGCAAACTTGCGCGCCCGGGTCGACAGCTCTGACTCGCTATCATCCATGTTCAGTGGCAAGCCAACCAGAAATAAATTTGGCTGATACTGTTTCACCAGTTTCAGCAGTTCGTCCCAGTTTGGAATACCATCTTTCATGGGAAACAGGGCCAGCGGCGTGGCGCTTTCGATCAGGGATTGACCTACCGCCATGCCCATTTTCTGGGTGCCAAAATCGAAGGCCATAATCATGTGTGCAGCAGACTCAGGCATGGCCAATCTCTGAAGCAAGCCAGGTGCGGTCAATTCCGATTTTCCGGTAGGCGGCATCCCAACGGTCGCTATAGGGCAGATTAAAAATCAGATCCATATCTGAATCGCAGATCAGCCAGTCACCACGCGAAATTTCTTCTTCCAGCTGGTTTTTACTCCAGCTGGCATAGCCGAGGGCAATCTGGTAACGGCCTACGCCTTCGTTATGGGCAATAGCATCCAGAATATCTTTGGAAGTGGTAATACAGACATTTTCACCAACCGCAATGGATGAATGCCAAGTTGGCTGGCCAGTATGCAGCACAAATCCGGCTTCCGGACGCAGCGGCCCGCCTTGCAATACTTCATGTGGATGGACATGATCGGCTTCAATATCCAGATCATTCAGTAACTCTTTAATTTGAATTCCTGCCGGACGATTGAGAATAATGCCTTGCGCCCCGTCTTCATCATGACGCGCCAAATAAATGACAGTATTCGCAAAAAAGTCATCATTTATCTCGGGTGGCGCAATAAGACAGCGATGTGTCAGATATTGTTTGGTCACCTAAGCCTTTCTCCTAAAATGTATGTTCTGATATAGATATAGGTCTTAATCATCACGTTACAAGAGGATTGCTATTTCACCAAACATTTTTTGTGGTTTTTCAGTGATTTTATGCGCCAGATTGAAACTTGAGCTGACGTAACTGCTTGGCATGCTGCAAGGTGGTTTCGTTAATTTCGACGCCACCAGTCATCCGTGCCAGTTCCAGAATCCGCTCTTCTTCTTGCAGCATTAAAATAGTACTACTGGCCGGATCAGTCTGCTGTTTCTTCACCAGCAGGTGCTGGTCAGACTGAGCCGCAACCTGCGCCTGATGGGTAATACACAGGATTTGTACGTGCTGCCCCAGACCGGCCAGTAAACGACCCACAATTTCCGCAGTACCGCCACTAATCCCGACATCAATTTCGTCAAACACCAGCACTTCTGCTTCGGTTTTTTCAGCATTCATGACCTGCATCACCAGCGCAATACGCGACAGTTCACCGCCCGAAGCGACACGCGCCAGTGGTTGTGCTGGAATGCCTTTATTGGCTGTAAACAGCAGCTGGATAAAGCTTAAGCCTTCACTCGATGGCTGCTCTAAAGGCTCAAATTTAAATTCAAAATGTGCTTCTGGTAAGGCCAGCTGTTTCACCTGTTCGGTCAGCTGTTTGGCCAAAGGTCCGGCAGCTTCACGTCGAATCTGGTCTAAATGTTCGGCCTTGGCCAAAAAGTCCTGATAGGACACTTCGACCTGTTCGGCCAAGGTTTCCGGATCTTCCAGCTGATGCAGCTGTTCCAGCTCGGCCTGCCAGTTGTCATATTCGGTTTTCAATAATTCTGGCTGGGTGCGATATTTACGGGCCAGACGATGGAAAATTTCCAGTTTGGAATTCAGTTCTTCCATCCGCTCCGGATCGAAACTCTGCCGGTCAATAAAATGACGCAAACTGGCGGTGGCATCTTCAATTTCACTTTGCGCATTCAGCAGGGAAGTATAAATTTCTGACAGCTGTTCACTGCGGCCGGCATGGCTTTCCAGACGCCGTAAAATCGAGGACAGTTCCTGGCTCAGGTTTGGCTCTGCTTCATCCAGCCCGTTCAGACTATAGGCACAATCCTGCATAATCGCTTCATGATGGCTTAAGCGATCAAATTCCTGTTCAATATCGGCATAATCGACCTGGACCACTTCTTCTAATTCTTCCAGCTGCAATTCCAGTGTGTCGATGCGCTGTTTACGCGTCGCCTGGGCATCCAAAGCCGCCTGATGCTGGCGAATATCTTTTTGCCACTGGCTATAGGCATCGCGTACGGCCTGGGCTGGCGCATAAAAATTGCTATAACGATCCAGCCAGTGTTTTGGATAAGGCGGTTCTAACAGCTGCTGCTGGCTGTGCTGGCTATACAGCTGCACCAGCAAACGGCCAATTTCTTTGAGCTCAGAGAGACTGCTCGGACGGCCGTTAATCCAGGCCTTGCTGCGTCCGGTGGCGAAAATTACCCGGCGTAAATGAATTTCGCCCGATTCATCATCCAGTTCCTGCTGTTTTAGCCACTCGGCTTCTGGACTACCGTCATGATAGCTGAAGGTGGCAGTGACATCGGCCTTGTCTGCGCCATAACGAACATAATTGGTGTCGGTGCGTTCGCCTAGACAGGCCGAAAGTGCATCCAGCAATAATGATTTTCCGGCACCTGTTTCCCCGGTCAGGACGTTAAAACCAGATTCAATATCAATGGCTAAACGGTCGGCTAAGGCAAAATTGATCAGGGTTAAATGTGTCAGCATAAACGCATCCAGGCTGCGAAAAGTTTGAGTTGAAGAGTGTCAGGTTGGGCAGTGCAAAGCATTGCCCTTTATTTTAAGCAACTGAAAAAACACAATCATTCTAGCTTAATTTTTGCAGAAAAATAAAACTTCTCGGTACAGAATATTCAGCGGCATGCTGTGAGCAGAGGTTCTATATCCACCATGTAGATCAAGTCGCTACTGTTGCAATCGGAATATCTACTCTTATCTTCATCTGAAACAGAAAACTGTGTCCAGTTTCATGTGCTTGCAATACAGCGTCGGCAGAATGTTGCATAACTTTATCTGCCAATCATCAAATTTTTTATGATTATCAGACAAGCTGAAAACGAGCAGAAAAGTGCTCACTATATTTAGAGATTCAGATGAAAATCAGTCAGATGCATAACCCGAATTGAACCAGTTCGGCGCAGGATTTGTCAGGCTGAAAATACAGATGGTCGGAGAGTGCAATGGGGGCGTTGAACTTTAGTTCATCTGCGATTAAAAGGTATTTGTACTTGCCTGAAAGTTGATTTAGACTCTCGCAAAAATGAGGTGAATTTATTCGCGTGCCAGGCAAAATGACTTGCCTGAAACGACAGGAAATAGAGTGATTTACCTTAGATGAAGATTGATTGATTAGTTCAGTAGGCAGCATTACACTACCTCAATCATAAAATATAAAAACGCGTTAGCTGGAGAATACGCATGTCAGCTCAGTTTGATCATGTATCAGTGGTAAAAAAATCCAATGTTTATTTTGGCGGGCTCTGCATTAGTCATACGGTGCAATTTGAAGATGGCACCAAAAAGACGCTGGGTGTGATTTTACCGACTGAACAAGCCTTAACTTTCGAAACGCATGTTCCTGAACGGATGGAAATTATTTCAGGTGAATGTCGTGTACAAATTGCCGATAGTGAAGAAAGTGAGCTTTTCCGCGCAGGTCAGTCCTTCTATGTACCGGGCAACAGCCGTTTTAAGATTGAAACTGATGATGTACTGGACTACGTTTGTCATTTAGAAGGCTAAGCATTTTTAGCCCAAATCGGTTAAACTAGGCCGACACAGAAATCCTGTAAAGTTCCCTTTGCAGGATTTTTCTTTTGGATTTACAGCACAACGTTGAGGTCATTCATGGCAAAACCAGAATATTATTATGGCGTTCATTCGGTAGAGTCATTGTTAGAACTTGAACCGGAGCGCGTATTAACCCTGTTTACCCTCAAAGGTCGTGATGACCAGCGTTTACAGCGTATTCTGGAACTGGCAGAGCCGTTTGGCATTAGCGTACAAAAAGCCAGCCGTGACAGCCTGGAAAAACTGGCCGGTTTGCCATTTCATCAGGGCGTGGTGGCCGCGGTGCGTCCACATCCAACCTTAAATGAAAAAGATTTGGAACAGTTGCTACAACAATCACAGCAGCCATTATTACTGGCTCTGGATCAGGTCACCGATCCGCATAATCTGGGTGCCTGTATCCGTACGGCAGCAGCCATGGGTGTAGAAGCGGTGATTGTACCGCGTGACCGTTCAGCCAGCCTGACCCCAACGGCGCGTAAAGTGGCTGCTGGTGGCGCCGAGAAAGTTAAATTTATTCAGGTTACCAATCTGGCCCGTACTTTGGGGCAAATCAAAGAGCAGTTTAATGTGCGCGTGGTCGGCACCATGCTGGATGAAAAAGCCTTGCCGATCCAGAAGTTTGACTTCACCGGTACGGCGGTGTGTGTGGTGATGGGAGCCGAAGATACCGGTTTGCGCCCAATCACCCAGTCGCAGTGTGATCAAACCGTGTATATCCCGATGATGGGCAATCTACAAAGTCTGAATGTTAGTGTGGCCACCGGCATGGCGCTGTATGAAGCCTGCCGTCAGCGTCAACCGGCTTAAGCGCTCTTTCCATCTTAATGATCAACGCGCGCCAGCAAGGCTATCTGTTACTGGCCATCACCATGTGTATTTGGGGTGGCTTTACCCTGAGTACCCGTTTAAGTGCCCTGTGGGGCATTAGTGCTTGGGATCTGGTGGCCTTGCGTTTTATGCTGGCCTTTTGCCTGCTGATGCCGGTTTTGCTGTATCGCAAAGATACGGCATTTTTATGGACCCGACAGTCCTTTATCCTGGCGATGATTGGCGGTGTCGGTTACTGCCTGACGGCTTATAGTGCATTTCATTTTGTGCCAGCGGCGCATGCGGCGATTTTCTTGAATGGCTGTATTCCCTTATGTACTGCACTGGCGGCCTGGTTGCTGTTTCGACAGCCCTTTGACCGGCATACCTGGATCAGCGTATTGATCATGCTGCTGGCGATTGCCGCCATGAGTCTGCTGATGTATCAGGAAACCGGTGTCGCTTTCGGTTTTGGCGATCTGCTGTTTTTCCTGAGTGCCTTGTGGTGGGGCGTCTTTACGGTGCTGTTGCGGCAATGGAAGCTGTCGGCCTGGCATTCTATGGCCAGTGTAGCCATCTGGTCAGCTTTGGTGTATGTACCTATTTATTGGCTATTTTTTCCGAAAAACCTGAGTGGTCCTGAACCACTGCATTTAATTGGTCAGACCCTGTTTCATGGAATTTTTGTGGTGATTATTGCCACGCTCAGCTATGTCGAAGCGATTAAGCGTTTAGGTGCTTTTAAGGCTGGCAGTATTGTGACCTTGGCACCGTTTATTGCCGCTATTCTGGCGGTGCCGCTACTGAATGAGCCTTTGAGTCTGGCGATTGTTTGTGGTCTGCTTGGTATGGGCATTGGGGCATTACAGCCTTGGCGCTGGTGGGGCCGGAAAGACAGCTTAAGCCAGCAAATCGAACGACAAAACAAGCCGTCTTAAACCGACTGCTGCTGTTGCGCCAAAGTCAGATAGTGTTGATGTAAGGGTTGAAGCTGGGCATAGAGATGCTCCAGATGACCATCATTCAGCACAATATCATCTGCCCGCTGGCGTTTGTCTGCGCGTGACATCTGTACCTGAATAATCTTGCGAATTTGTTCGATACTTTGTCCATCGCGTTGTGAGGCGCGTTGAATCTGCAGTTCTTCAGAGGCATCAATTAACAGGTTGCGCTGGGTCAGTTCATGCTGGTTGCTTTCAAATAACAGTGGAGACACCAGCACCACATAGGCACTGCGGGCTGCCTGTAACTGCTGGATGATCGACTGGCGAATGGCCGGATGGGTAATCGCTTCCAGGGTTTTGCGTGCTGCCGGTTCTTTAAAAATATGCTCGCGTAAGGCACGGCGGTTGAGCTCGCCATTGAGCAGGACCCAGTCGCCAAAGGCCTGATGAATCTGGGTCAGGGCCGGCTGGCCTGGCTCAACCACTTCACGTGCCACCACATCTGCATCGACCACCACAATGCCTTGGGTTTCAAACCAGTGACTTGCTGCCGATTTACCGCTGCCAATGCCGCCAGTTAAACCCAAAACAAATGTCATCCTGTTGTCCTTATTGACCTAAATAAAGCTTCATGATTGCATCACCCCACAAAAAGGCGATCCAGCCGGCAATGGCAATATAAGGGCCAAAGGCAAAAGGCTGGTTCTCTTTGCGGATTTTCAGCAAAATAATGCCAATGATTGCACCAACCAGAGAAGATAGCAACACAATCAGCGGCAGCATCAGCGGGCCCATCCAGGCACCTAAGGCGGCCAGCAATTTAAAATCGCCATAGCCCATACCTTCTTTGCCAGTCACCAGCTTAAACAGGTAATACACCACCCACAGACATAAAAAGCCAATGATATATCCCCAAATGGCAGAGCTAGCGGAGGTGTACAGGGCATAGCTGTTCACCCCCAAGCCGAGTGCAGCCAGGGGGAGGGTATAGCGGTCAGGCAGCAGCTGGGTGTCAAAATCAATAAAGGTCAGGGCAATTAACACATAGGTCAACACCAGGCCAAACAGCATTTGCAGGGTCGGGCCAAAAACCACGACTACGGTTAAGGCACACACTGCGGTCAGCAGTTCAATAAAAGGATAACGAATACTGATCGGGTTTTGGCACTGGCCACATTTGCCACGTAGAAGCAGCCAGCTGATCAGCGGGATATTCTGATACCAGCGAATCGGGCTGTGGCATTTCGGACAGGTCGAGGCTGGCTGACTGAGGCTGATTTTGCTTTCATCAATGATGGCCTGTTCAGGATGCAGCAGCATTTGACAGTCATTGCGCCATTCCTGTTCCATCATTTTTGGCGTGCGGTAAATCACCACATTCAGAAAACTGCCAATACATAAACTAAAAATCCCAACTACGAAATACAGCGCAGTTGGGTGTTGAATCAGATAATGAATGAATTCTTGCATTAAACCACAGAGCCCATTTGGAAGATTGGGAGATACATCGCGACCACCAGACCGCCGACCAGAATCCCGAGAACGGCCATAATCAGTGGTTCCATCATCGAGGTTAAGCCATCGACGGCGTTATCAACTTCGTTTTCGTAGTGAGTAGCGACTTTATCCAGCATCGCATCCAGCGCACCGGATTCTTCACCAATCGCAACCATCTGCACGGCCATGGATGGGAATTTATCCGTGACCCGCATGGCAAACTGCAACTGCTGACCGGTGGCGACATCTTCACGGATTTTCATTACTGCTTCTTCATAAACCACGTTGTTGGTGGCGCCGGCAGTGGATTCCAGTGCATCAATTAAGGGAACACCGGCAGCAAAGGTGGTGGCCAGGGTACGACTATAACGCGCGATAATCGCCTTATACACCAGATCACCAAAAATTGGTGCTCTCAGGGCGGCTTTGTCCAGCAGGTCACGGAATTTCTTGCTGCGTTTCTTGGCTTCCAGAAAAGCTGCAATCGCAAAGCCGACCACAATAATCAGCACAAACCAGTATTTCTGGGTCCACTGCGACATATTCACCACCATTTTGGTGAAGGCTGGTAAGTCGGCACCAAAAGAGCTGAAGAGTTCTTCAAACACCGGCACCACTTTGACCATCAGGATAATGGTGACAATCACCGCCACCACAATCACCGTTGCCGGGTATTTCATGGCTTTCTTGATTTTTTGTTTGAGTAATTCGCTCTTTTCTTTATAGATCGCTACCCGGTCCAGCATAGTTTCTAGAGCACCCGACTGTTCACCCGATTCAACCAGCGAGCAAAACAGATTATCGAAATGTTGCGGATATTTACGCAGTGCACCAGCAAAGGTATTGCCCCCTTCGACTTCGCCTTTAATCCCCAATACCACTTCACGCATGGCCGGGTTTTCCAGACCTTCAGCCACAATTTCAAAGCTTTGCACCAGCGGTACACCGGCTTTCATCATGGTCGCCAGCTGGCGGGTAAAAATCGTGATGTCCAGGGTCGAGACTTTTTTCTTCATCAAGCCTTCAAGAATATTTTTCTTCTTCTGGCGGATGGTTTTGATGGTGATCCCTTGCTTGCGCAACGTGACCTTGGCCAGCGCCATATTACGTGCTGGCAGTTCCCCTTTAAGTTTTGCCCCTTTGCGGTCAATCCCTTCATAAATAAAGGTGGGCATCATCTGTGCTTTTTTGACAGCCATGCGTGTTTATCCTTATTTTAAATGCTTCATCTATTCGCTGGTCACACGATTCACTTCCTGTAAAGAAGTGACCCCCTGCATGACCTTGATTAATCCTGAACGGCGTAAATTGTTAAATCCGGATTTTGCCGAGGCTGCTGCAATCTGCAAGGCATTGCCATCTTCCATAATAATGCGTGAGATTTCCGGGGTGACTTTCATCACTTCATAGACCCCGACACGGCCTTTATAACCTTCACGACATTCCGGGCAGCCAACCGGCTGATACAGCTGGAACTCTGGCTGGTTTAAATCTTCTTCGGTAAAACCGAGTTCCAAGAGGCTCTGGCGTGGAATCTCCACCGGGGCCTTGCATTTCTGGCAGAGACGACGTGCCAGACGCTGGGCAATCACCAGGTTCACCGAGGTGGCGATGTTAAATGAGGGGACGCCCATGTTGCGTAAACGGGTCAGAGTTTCGGGTGCACTGTTGGTGTGCAGCGTCGACATGACCATGTGACCGGTTTGTGCGGCTTTAATGGCAATTTCTGCAGTTTCCAGATCACGGATCTCACCGACCATGACAATATCCGGATCCTGACGCAGGAATGATTTTAGTGCTGCGGCAAAGGTCAGACCCACTTTCGGGTTGACGTTGACCTGATTGATGCCTTCCAGGTTAATTTCCACCGGATCTTCGGCGGTAGAAATATTGGTGTCTTCGCGGTTGAGAATGTTTAAGCCGGTATATAAAGATACGGTTTTACCGGAACCGGTCGGGCCGGTGATCAGCAACATGCCTTGTGGTTTGTCCAGCGCCTCCATAAACAGCTCTTTTTGCTCCGGTTCATAACCAAGTGCATCAATCCCCAGCATGGCGCTAGATGGATCGAGGATACGCAGTACGATTTTTTCTCCAAACAGGGTCGGCAATGAGTTGACACGGAAGTCGATGGCTTTGTTTTTTGACAGCTTGAGCTTGATCCGGCCATCCTGCGGAATACGTTTTTCCGAGATGTCCATTTGTGACATAACTTTTAAACGTGAGGCGAGGCGTGTGGCCAGCTGTAACGGAGGATTGGCAATCTGGCGCAGTACGCCGTCAATCCGGTAACGGACCCGGTAGCTTTTTTCATAAGGCTCGAAGTGTAAATCCGAGGCACCCATACGGATTGCATCGACCAGTAACTTGTTAATATATTTGACGATTGGGGCTTCATCGCCTTGTGGCTCATCGTTATCTTCTTGTGTTTCGGGAGCGTTGTCGCCAACTTCTAGATCAAAGTCTTCATCAAAGTCAAAGGTGCTGTCTTCGGTAAAGTTCTGTTCAATCAGCCGTTCCAGCTTGTCATGCTCAACAATCACCACTTCAATATTCAGCTTGCTGTTAAAGCGGATCGCATCAATGGCTTCGATATTGGTTGGGTTACTGGTAGCAATATAAAGCTGATTGTGACGTCGGAAAATGGGCAGAATTCGGTATTTGGTGAACAGTTTTTCATCTAGACCTTCACGTACAATCAGACGCGAATCGTACACCGCCAAGTCAAAAATCGGTTCACCAAATTCATAGGAAATTTTTTCAGCAATGGTCAGCGGTGAAATCTGCAACTGCTGAATTAAATACGGCACAATATCGGTCTCGGCTTTTTTCGCCGCGACAATGGCTTGCTGCATATTTTCAGCCGTCACAAGCCCTTCTTCGACCAGTCGCCGAATAAAACCTGTAAATCTAGGCATTGCTTGTTGTACTGACATTCCCCAACGTCCTTAAAAAAAATCAAAAAAGTTTGTTTATAATTGGTATCACAAAATTATACTTTTGTTGCATAAAAATACCATATCTGAAAATGATGTCACCACCTAAGTATCCCCTAAAAGCATGAACCAGTCGCAATTAATCGGCAAAGATTTTTTGTTAAGCCGGTGTTCAGATGGGCTTATTTAGACTGTAGATCTAAAAATGCTGCAACAAATTGTTCTGCCCTGAACCGATTTACGTGTAGAATGTGCGCGATTGAAACATAGGTATTTGAATAGGTATTGTATGTCGGGTTCGGCGATTACGCCTTGGGTGATTGGCAATTGGAAAATGAACCCAGTGCAAGCAGAAGCGCAACAGCTGGTTTCAGAATTTAAAACATTATTAGAACAGCAGGCCATTGATGCCGCACACTGTCATTTAGGGGTTGCGCCAGTTGCAATCGCATTGGGCAGTGTTCAGGAACAGCTGAAAACTGCGGTACGTCCGGTGTATACCGTGGCACAAGATGTTTCACGTATTGCTGGTTTAGGTGCTTATACTGGTGAGGTGAGTGCCGAGCTATTAAAAGACAGCCAGATTGACTTTGTACTGGTCGGTCATTCAGAACGCCGTGAAATTTTTGCTGAAAATGTGCAAATTCTAAATGCAAAAATTCAAAATGCACTGGCAGCCGGTCTGACCGTAATTTACTGTGTCGGTGAAAGCCTGCAGCAGCGTGAAAGTGGCCAGGCCGAGCAGGTGGTGTTACAGCAGATTTGTGACATTGCAGCAGTGGTTGAGGCAGAGCAGTGGCAGAATATTGTAATTGCCTATGAGCCAATCTGGGCGATTGGTACCGGTAAAACCGCTTCGCCTGAAGATGCACAGGCCATGCATGCCAAAATTCGTGAAGGTCTGACCCAGCTGACCAGCTATGGTCCGCAAATGGCTATTCTGTACGGTGGTAGTGTTAAGCCGGAAAATGCAGTAGAGTTAGCAGCCTGCCCAGATATTAATGGCGCGCTGGTCGGCGGTGCTTCTTTAAATGCGGCATCGTTCCATCAAATTGCGCAGGCCTTTGCCAATACACAATAATTAGGAGTTCAGCATGCAAACTTTTGTGCTGGTAGTACATATTATTTTAGCCGTCTTGATGATTGTGCTGATTCTAGTTCAGCACGGCAAAGGGGCAGATGCTGGTGCTTCTTTTGGTGGCGGCGGTGCGGCGACCGTATTTGGTGCCTCTGGTTCGGGTAATTTTATGACCCGTTTGACTGGAATTTTAACGGCTTTGTTCTTTATCACCAGTCTGACCCTGGCGGTATTTGCCAAACAGCAAACCACCGATGCCTACAGTTTAAAATCAATTCCGGCGACCACAACCGCGCCGGCAACATTGCCTGATTCTTCACCAACTACACCTCAAACTGGCGAATAATTGCAATTAGGCCTTTATTTTTCGCGGTGATGCGACTAGAATGCGTCACAGCTGCGGTGGTGGTGGAATTGGTAGACACGCTACCTTGAGGTGGTAGTGCTTTCGGGCGTGGGGGTTCAAGTCCCCCCTTCCGCACCAAACTTATAATCCAGAACATAAGTTTGGTGTATGCAGCAAAACTTCTGTTGATGCGGGATGGAGCAGTCTGGTAGCTCGTCGGGCTCATAACCCGAAGGTCGTTGGTTCAAATCCAGCTCCCGCTACCAATCAATCCTTTTTAAAGATGCAAACTTTAAAAGGCGGCTTAAGTTTCTTGAGCTGAGAAGAGTTATTTGTACGCTGATGCGGGATGGAGCAGTCTGGTAGCTCGTCGGGCTCATAACCCGAAGGTCGTTGGTTCAAATCCAGCTCCCGCTACCATTTTTAATGGTTGAGTAATATATTTCATGTTGGTTGAATCTGACGCTTGTTACTCATTCTTCAGCGATAAATAACGCCATATACAGGACATACGATTTTCATTGAAAATTGCGCATATTTTGTATATAATTTTTGCACGTTGATGCGGGATGGAGCAGTCTGGTAGCTCGTCGGGCTCATAACCCGAAGGTCGTTGGTTCAAATCCAGCTCCCGCTACCAAGTTTCTTAAGAGGCTCACAACAAGGTGGGCCTTTTTGCACAGTGGACATTGGTTTTTCTGTGTAATAATAGGGGCGATTTACGCCCTTTTTTATTGGCTATCGTGTAGTGTCGATATGAGCCGGATACGGCATAAACTCAAGTGTCATGTTTCACTACTACTATAGCTTGAATGAGACTGTAGTGGTCAGATCAGGCCATTGAATCGCACCCATATGACGAGAGTAAATGAAGCTATCAAATAAAACCCAGGCACTCCAGGACTTGATTGCACCCGCAGTTGCAGCCTGTGATGTAGATTTGTGGGGAATTGAATTCCTGCCACAAGGTAAACGCTCACTATTGCGTATTTATATCGACAAAGCGGTTGATGAAAATGCCGCACCGGTCCTGAATGAAGACGGTGAACTCGAGCAGGGTCGTGGTGTAGGCGTACAGGATTGTGTGCGCGTGACTCAGCAAGTGGGCGCCATTTTGGACGTTCATGATCCGATCTCAGGTGAATATGCACTCGAAGTGTCTTCCCCAGGTTGGGATCGTCCGTTTTTCCAGCTGGAACAGCTTCCTGCCTATATTGGCCAGACCATTGCCTTGCGTTTGATTAGCGCGGTAGAAAACCGTCGTAAATTCCAGGCGAAACTGGTGGCAGTTGACCTTGAAAATGAAACCATTCAGGTTGAAGTTGAAAAACAGCAAGTGCTGGAAATTGACAGCCACAATATCGATAAGGCCAATCTGGTTTATCAAGATTAATTCAATAAATAAGAATCTAAAATAGGTGACTTATGGCACGCGAAATTCTTACCGTCGTTGAAACGGTTAGTAACGAAAAAGGTGTAAGTCGTGAAGCAATCTTTGAGGCGCTAGAGCAGGCTCTTGTTGCTGCGACGAAAAAGAAATTTTACGAAGGCACAAATGCGGAAGAAGCACGTTTACGTGTAGAAATCGACCGTAAAACAGGTGACTACCGTACTTTCCGTCAATGGGAAGTGGTGGCGGATGAAGATCATGAAATGCCAGCATGTCAGGATGCGATTTCTGATGTCGATCCGGCGCAGTGGTCAATTGGTGACATTCGCGAACTTGAAGTGGAATCAATTGATTTCGGTCGTATTGCGGCGCAAATTGCCAAACAGGTAATTGTTCAGAAAATTCGTGAAGCAGAACGTGCACTCGTTGCCGATGCTTATGAAGCCAAAGTGGGCGAGCTGATTTACGGTGAAGTGAAAAAGCAGACCAAAGATGGCTTTATCATTGATTTAGGTGACAATGCCGAAGCGTATCTGGCACGTGAAGAAATGATTCCAAAGGAAATTCTGCGTCCAAAACAGCGCGTGAATGCCATTTTATTTAACGTCAACCGTGAAGGTCGTGGTGCGCAATTACTATTGTCACGTGCGAAACCTGAAATGCTGATGGCGTTAATGAAAAAAGAAATTCCTGAAATTTCTGAAGAAATCATTGAAATCAAGGCGGCTGCGCGTCAACCAGGCGTTCGTGCTAAGATTGCAGTGAAAACCAACGATCATCGTATTGATCCGGTTGGTGCATGTATTGGTATGCGTGGTACGCGTATCCAGGCAGTCCAGCAGGAACTTAATGGTGAACGTATTGATGTGGTGGTGTGGTCAGATGATCCGGCACAGTACATTGCCAGCGCTTTAGAGCCGGCTGATGTATCGAGTATCGTGATTGATGAAGATGCACGTACTGCTGACATTATTTTTGCCACCAGTGATCAATTGGCCCGTGCCATTGGTTCACAAGGTCAAAACGTACGTCTGGCATCTGAACTGACCGGTTATAAACTGGACATGATGCTGGAAGAAGAATATTACGCGCGTCAGCAAAATGAAGCGCAGCAATATCTGGATATGTTTGTATCGCGTTTGGACATTGCAGAGGACCTGGCGATGGCACTGGTTGAAATGGGCTTCACTTCACTGGAAGAGATTGCCTATGTACCAGCAGAAACATTTGATGAAATTGAGCTTGATGCCGAGCTGGTTGAATTATTGCAAAGTCGTGCCAAAGAAGTGGCTTTGGCAGATGCGTTAAAACAGCAAGAAAATATTCAGGATCCGAGTGACGAACTTCTGGCAATGGAAGGGATGACACAAGAGATCGCCTATGCGCTTGCTGCTCGTGGTGTAGTGACCGTTGATGACTTGGCAGACCAGGCCACCGACGATATCGCAGATATTGAAGGTCTAGGTGCTGACAAAGCGGGTCAACTCATTATGAAAGCACGCGAATCATGGTTTAACTAGGAGGTAATGTATGACGGACAAGACGATTAAAGAGTTAGCGCTCAGCGTAGGACGTCCAGTTGAGAAACTCCTGGAGCAGGTTCGTGATGCAGGTTTACCGCAACGTAAAGCTGACGACATTATTTCCACTGAACAACAAGATACCCTCGTGACCCACTTGAAAAAAGTACATGGTCAAGATGCGGGTAATGCAGGACAAATCACGTTGAAACGTAAAACTACCAGTACTGCTAAAGTGGCAAGTACGTCAGGTAAGGCGAAAACAATTAATGTAGAAGTGCGCAAGAAGCATACATTTGTCAAGCCAGACCCTGAGCAAATCAAAGCAGAAGCTTTGGCCAAAGCACAGGCTGAAGCAGAAGCCAAAGCAGCTGAACAGCAAGCCCGTGAACCGGCGAAGCCAAAAGCTGCGCCAGAAGCTGCCAGCAAAGGCGAATCTAAAGCCAAACAGGCCTTAGAAGCAATGCGTGCTGCTGCGAAACAGGAAACCGCCAAACAGGAAACTTCTAAAGCCGCTGTGGTGGTGAAGCGTAAATCAACCAACAAGCCAGTGGTGAAAGCCCAGGTTAAAGTGGTTGAAACGCCTGAGCAAAAACGCGCCCGTGAAGAACAGGCAGCACAGTTGAAAGCGACTGAAGAAGCTGCACGTCGTAAGGCAGCTGAAGAAGCGCAGCAACGTACCCTTGAGCAAATGCGTAAAATGGCATCGAAGTATTCATCTGATGATGCTGCACCGACCATTCGCGTAATTGATGATTCACCATTGGCCGCAGGTCTGGTGGGTCAGGCGTATGAAGATTCATTTGCCAAAGAAGACCGTGAAATCAAACGTGGTGGCGGAACCAAAGATACCCGTGGCCAGAAGAAAGGCGGCCGTCGTGGTGAAGAACAGTCATTCCGTGACAACTCGCATAAACGTGGTTTAAAAACCAGTCAGGCCAACAAGCATGGCTTTGAAAAACCGGTGAAAAAACAGGTTTATGATGTAGAAATTGGTGAAACCATTATTGTGGCTGACTTGGCTGCGAAAATGGCAATTAAAGTACGTGAAGTAATCAAGACCCTGATGAAGATGGGTGAGCTGGTCACACAAAACCAGGCCATTGATCAGGATACTGCGGTGCTTGTGGTTGAAGAAATGGGCCACAATCCGGTGCTGGTGTCTGAAACTGCGGCAGAAGACAACCTGCTGGAAGCGGCTGAAGAAGCACGTGGTGAGCAAACTACGCGTCCACCTGTTGTTACCATCATGGGTCACGTTGACCATGGTAAAACCTCGCTTCTTGACCGTATCCGCCGTGCTAAAGTGGCACAAGGCGAAGCCGGTGGTATTACCCAGCATATCGGTGCTTACCATGTGACAACAGACAAAGGTATCATCACCTTCCTAGATACTCCGGGTCACGCCGCGTTTACCGCGATGCGTTCACGTGGTGCCAAAGCGACTGATATCGTGGTGTTGGTGGTTGCAGCAGATGATGGCGTGATGCCACAAACTGCAGAAGCGATTGACCATGCGCGTGCAGCGGGTACGCCAATCATTGTTGCCATCAACAAGATGGACAAAGATTCAGCTGATCCAGACCGCGTACTGAACGAATTAACCACCAAGGAAATCGTGCCTGAAGAATGGGGCGGTGATGTTCCAGTCGCCAAAGTTTCCGCGCATACCGGTGCCGGCATTGACGAATTACTTGACCTGATTTCAATTCAAGCAGAAATGATGGAATTGAAAGCCTCTGAAGAAGGTGCAGCACAAGGTGTGGTGATTGAAGCACGTGTTGATAAAGGCCGTGGTGCAGTGACCTCGATTCTGGTTCAAAACGGTACCCTGAAAGTGGGTGACTTGGTACTTGCCGGTTCATCTTATGGCCGTGTACGTGCCATGACCGATGAAAACGGTAAACGCATCAAGTCTGCTGGTCCATCAATTCCAGTGGAAATTCTGGGTCTGCCAGAAGCGCCAATGGCGGGTGATGAAGTACTGGTGGTCAATGACGAGAAGAAAGCGCGTGAAGTTGCTGATGCGCGTATGGATCGTGAACGTCAGAAACGTCTTGAGCGTCAGTCTGCAATGCGTCTTGAGAACATCATGGCGTCTATGGGCAAGAAAGATGTGCCGATTGTGAATGTGGTACTGAAAACTGACGTACGTGGTACGCTGGAAGCATTACACGTGGCACTGGCCGAGCTTTCAACGGATGAAGTGAAAGTCCGTGTGATTGGTTCAGGTGTCGGTGCGATCACTGAATCTGACGTAACGCTGGCTGAATCTTCAGAAGCGGTACTGCTGGGCTTTAACGTTCGTGCCGACAATACTGCACGTCAAAAAGCCGATGCTGACGGTATCGACATCCGTTACTACTCGATCATCTATCAATTGATTGATGACGTGAAAGATGCGATGAGTGGCAAACTGGCACCAGAACACCGTGAAACGATTCTGGGTGTGGCTGAAGTCCGTGAAGTATTCCACTCAAGCAAGTTCGGTGCAGCAGCAGGCTGTATGGTACTGGAAGGTACTTTACACCGTAACAAGCCGATTCGCGTATTACGTGATGATGTGGTGGTGTTCCAGGGTGAACTTGAATCTCTGCGTCGTTATAAAGACGTGGTGGAAGAAGTCCGTGCCGGTATGGAATGTGGTCTTGCAGTCAAAGGCTATAAAGACATCAAAGTACAAGACAAGATTGAAGTGTACGATGTCCAACTAATTAAACGGAGTCTTTAATGGCGGGTAGTCAGCGTCTTAAGCGAATGGCAGATACGGTACAACGCGAGTTGTCCGACCTGATCCGCCAGGAGCTGAAAGATCCACGTCTGGGTGGTCTGGTGACCATCTCGGCGGTGAAAGTCAGCCCAGATTTAGGCTATGCCGAAGTGTATGTGACCGTAATGGGTCGTGAACTTGGCGATGAGCAAAGTGAAGCGGCAAACAAGGAAACCCTGGATGTGCTTAACAAAGCCTCCGGTTTCCTGCGCCATGAGCTGAGCCGTCGGATCAAGACCCGGATTACGCCGCGTTTGCGTTTCCATTACGACAAAACCAATGCCTACGGTAACTATATGTTTGGTCTGATTGCAGAAGCAGTAAAAGATTTACCAGCTGCCGATGCAAAAAAAGATGAAGAATAAGTAGGCCAGCAGGTCTATGCAAAAAAGCCACCTTCGGGTGGCTTTTTTTATGTCATCCGGAATTGCTTAACTTGCTTATCTTTCAGCAGAAACAAGCGCTTTAAGATTGCAATCAGGCAAGGGCAGGGCGGTTGAGACAGCACATAAAAAACCTGACCAGGAACAATCCGGGTCAGGTTTTTTAGAAGATGACGCGAAGACTTATTCGTCTTTAGAGGGTTTGATTCTGCCCAGCGGTTCACGATCTGTAAAGGCACGGCGACGGCTGCGCTGCCATGGTAGCGGACGTTCCAGGGTTTCTGGGACTTCACCACTCATCGAGCGCAGACGTAAATGCAGGGCTGCCTGTGCCATCAGGTTGGCCGATACCGGTGCGGTAATAAAGGCAAACAGGGTAATCAGCACTTCTGCAAACCCGAAGCGACCCAGATAAGCTGAATAAATAATGGCAGCAATCAGGAAGCTGCCCAGACCTAAGGTACTGGACTTGGTCGGGGCATGCAGGCGCATAAACAGGTCCGGCAGACGAATCATGCCAATTCCGCCGACCAGCATAAAGAAGGTGCCGATTAACAGGAAAATTGAGACCAGGATTTCCATCATCAGTTGCATGCTGTTCTCCTAATCAATCACGTGGCCAGAGGTGAAGTAACGGGCCAGGGCAGCGGTTGAAACAAAGCCTAGCATCGCCACCAGTAACGCACCTTCAAACAGTGAAGTACTGGTCCAGTAAATGCCCAGCACCACAATCAGACAGGTCGCATTTAAAAACAGGGTATCCAGCGCCAGCAGACGATCCACAATTGACGGTCCCATAATCAGGCGAATCAGGCACATAAACATCGAGCCGGCAATGGCAATCAGGCAGATGCCAAGCGCATAAGGCAATATCATCATGAGGCCGCTCCTGTCTTGACGTTAAAGATTTCAATCAGCGGCTGTTCATAACGGCTCTTGATCAGGGCAATTTCAGCTTCTTCGTCATCTGTACTTAAGGCATGCACCAGAATATCGCCACGGTCCTGGTCAATACCGGCCGTGACCGTCCCCGGCGTGGTGGTAATGATCATCGCCAGCAGGGTATTGACCTGTTCATGCTCGGTCTCCAACGGTACACGGAACCATTTCGGATGCAGCGCATCGGTGGGTCCCAGCACCTGTTTGGCGACGCGGATATTGGAAAGGATAATATCCCAGACCACCACCCAGAACAGTTTAAAGGCTGGCACCCAGTGGATATTCGGGGTGCGGGCAATAAACGGTTTGACCATTAGCGGAATCAGGATACTCAGGATCAATGCCATCAGCAGATTGCCGGCAGAAACACTATGTGCCAGTAACAACCAGCTAATGGCCACAATCACCGAAACAAAGGGATGTGGCAGCCAGATATCCCAAAACGATGTCTTTTGCATAGTTATGGCTCCATAGGTTTAAGTTGTGGCAGGTCGTCGCTGGCGGCGTCCTGCTCAATCTGCTGATTGATCTGACGTTGTTTATAGTCCGAAATATGCTCACCTTCCAGTGTATTTGGACTGATTACATACGGAATCAGCTTGGCATTCGGGTCCGGTTTTTCACCACTGTATTTGGTTTCTGGCAAATAGTTTGGATCATAAGGCTGGACGCTAATCACCTGGCCGGTTTCATCCTGCTTTAACACCGCCATTTCATACAGACGGTTGTTCTGCATTTGCTGGGCCGTGCTAAAGGCATAACGCTGGATTGGATTAGCAAAAACCACATAAGCCACCAGTGCTGCCAATAACAGGTAAATGGCCTTATCATTGCCTTTCGGGGCCTTGGCTGGCAGGGCCTGGTAGCTGTGATAGGCGTCATTGTCCGGATCATCTTCCGGACGCGATGCGCGCCAGAACAGGATAAAGCCAACCCGGGTCAGGGCCAGAATACTGAGTAAACCAACTAGCAGCACCACGGCAATAATAATGCCCTGATAAGGCGCATCAGCCGTGGCCTGTAACAAGAATACTTTACCGAGGAAGCCACTAAAAGGCGGCAGGCCGGCAATCATCAGTGCAATCAGCAGATAGGTAATTGACATCACTTTATGCTGTTTCATTTGCGGGGCGATATTAAAGTGATCCTTAAATTCACCGCGCTGCGCCGTGACCCAGCCGCAGAACAGATAGAAGGCAGCGGCAATTAAGGTACTGTGTACCAGATAATACAACGCTGCCGTCCAGGCCTGGGTGCTAAACAGGGCAATCGCAATCAGGATGGTCCCAATCGACGACAGCATCATAAAACCGACAAAACGGCGTAAGCGTTCTGCCCCAATTGCGCCGATGACGCCATACAGCGAGGTAATCAGGCCAATTGGCAATAACCAGTTGCTGAGAATTTTCTGGCTCAGTTCATCATCAAAGACCGTCCCATTGACCCTTAAAATCGCATAAATCCCGACCTTGGTCATAATGGTAAAGATCGCCGCCACAGGCGTTGCCGCTACGGCATAGGTTTTCGGTAACCAGAAGCCGACCGGCAGCATCGCCGCTTTAATCCCGAACACAATAAACAGGATCAAGCCGCCGACCACCGCCAGACGATGCTGATCTTCTGCCAGCGTCGGTATTAAACGGGCCACATCGGCCATGTTGAGGCTGCCGACACTGCCGTAAATCATACCCAGACCAATCAGGAACAGTGCTGAAGCCAGCAGGTTGATGGTGACATAATGCACCCCAAGCTGAAAGCGCGGTTTGCCCTGGCTATGTAGCAACAGCACATAAGAAGCCAGCAGTAGCACTTCAAAAAATACGAACAGGTTAAATAAATCGCCGGTGAGGAAAGCCCCGCACAAGCCCATCATCAGGAAATGGAACATGGCATGGAAGTAGCGGCCGCGTTCATCCCATTGCTGGCAGGCGAACCACAGCACTGGCAAGGCCAGACCGTAAGTCAGTACCAGCATTAGCGCAGACAGCTGATCCAGCACCAGTACAATCCCGAATGGAGCCGACCATTCAGACAGGTTGTAGACGGTAATCTGGCCGGTTTTGGCCAGCATCAGATAGCTGATCGCCAAGCCCAGTCCGAGAATAGTCGAAATCAGGCTGATGCCACGACGCCACGGCTGGCGCCAGTCATACGACAGCGAACCCGAACCCGGGTTGCCCAGCAGCACCAGAATAAAACCGGTAAAAGCCGGCAGCAGGATGCTGAGAATAGGAGTGTGTTGCGCCCATAATTGGATAAAGTCATGCATTATGGCTCATCCTCACGTGGGTCAAGTAAAGCAGGATCATCTTTGGCATCCACATGGTCGGTTCCCGATTCATAACGGCTGCGTAAGGCCAGCTGCACCACAAAGGCAGTGGTGGCAAAGCCAATTACAATAGCAGTCAGCACCAGTGCTTGCGGTAAAGGGTCGGTGGATTGCGCCGCCGTGGTTAAAATGGCCGGCGCATTCAGCTGAATCCGCCCCATGGCGAACAGGAAAATATTGACTGCATAACCAATCATGGCCAGGCCCAGTACCACCGGAAAGGTACGTGCCCTTAAGATCAGGTACACGCCGGTGGCGACCAGTAAACCTACAGAGGTTGCGACTAAAAATTCGATACTAATCATGCTTACCCCCGAGGAATTGGACCAGACATACTGGAATGACGCGAGTCGCCCAGCACGGAAATCAGCAACATGGTTGCCCCGACAACGGTAACGTAAACTCCAACATCAAACAGTGCCGCTGAAGCCAAATGCAGTTCACCAATCACCGGCGGATTGACATAAATATGTGCACTGGTCAGGAATGGACGGCCCCAGAACCAGGCTGCAATCCCGGTCAGGCCGGCAATGGTCAGACCGGAACCAATCCAGATTTCATATAAACGTCCGGATTTGGCTTTCAGCATTTGCTCGGTTTGGTCCTGACCAATGGCAATGTACTGAATGATCAGTGCCATTGATGTGACCAGTCCGGCAATAAAGCCACCGCCTGGCAGATTGTGCCCGCGCAGGAAAATATACAGGCTGACCACTAAGGCCACCGGTAAAATCCAGGAAGCGGTCATGCGCAGCATCAGTGGAGATGGGTTAAAACGATAGGTCAGGCCCTGCGTCATGGTGGTGCCGTGGGCACGCATCCCATCCATCAGGCAGAGGGCGCCAATGGCAGCAATACCGAGTACGGTAATTTCGCCGAAGGTATCGAAACCACGGAAGTCGACCAGAATCACGTTGACCACGTTGGTACCGCCGCCCAGTGGAATTGACTGCTGATTAAAGAACCATGAAATCGAGTTGTGATCACGGGTCATGATTAACCAAGCCAGCCAGCTAATACCAGCACCGGCCAGAATTGCAATCCCGGCATCGCGCCAGCGGCGGGTGCTGCTTGATTCATACGGGGTTAATTGTGGCAGCAGCGACAGGCTCATCAGTAACAAGACGGTGGTCACCACATCGACGGTAATCTGGGTTTGAGCCAGATCCGGAGCCGACAGGGTTACAAAGATCATGGTTACCACCAGACCGACGGCGCCACTGATCAGGACAGCTTTAATCCGTTCATGATGGAACCACAGCATCATCCAGCAGGCACTGAATAACAGCAGCCACAAGACAATGGCAATTGCAGGTGCCTGGGTCAGCTCACGCGTACCGGTACTAATCCCCTGATTCAGCAGCGGCACCGACACCAGTGCAATAGTAAACACCAGAATCCAGAACAGATAACTTTGTAGGGAGCCGTTTTCGGTCAGGCGTTTAAAGCGGCGCGAGTTCAGCAATAGGCCTTTTAAGAACAGGTCAAATAACACCCGTCCCTGTAAGCGGCCCAATGCCGGATCAAGATCAATCTCGCGGATACGGCCGCCTTTGGCCAGGGCAAAATACATCACCAGACCGCCCACCAGCGCAATCACACTCATTAGCAATGGCAGGTTAAAGCCGTGCCAGATGGCCAGATGGGTGCCTTCAAAATTCATCAGCTGGGTACTGGCACGGGTGGTGCTATTGACCAGATGCTCAACCAGCAGGGCAGGGAACAGGCCGACCGCAATACATAAAATCGCCAGAATCAGGGCCGGTGCGCGCATGCCCATTGGCGGTTCATGTGCATCTTTATTGGGTACGTCTTTGCCAATCGGGCCATCGAAGAACACGCCATGCACTAAGCGCACCGAATAGGCCACGGCAAAAATACCGGCCAGTGTCGCCACAATTGCCGAGATCACCACCACCGGTCCGCTTAAATTGGCCAGCAGTTCGGTAAAGAACATTTCTTTGGACAGGAAGCCGTTGAACAGAGGCACACCCGCCATCGACGCAGCCGTAATCATGGTCAGCGTACCGGTAAACGGTAACAGCTGCCATAAGCCACTCAGTTTGCGTAAATCACGGGTGCCGGATTCATGGTCAATAATCCCGGCAATCATGAACAGCGCCGCTTTAAAGGTGGCGTGGTTAATAATATGGAAAATGGCTGCAGCTACGGCCAGCGGAGAACCAATCCCGAGCAGGCAGACAATCAGGCCCAAATGGCTGATGGTGGAATAGGCCAGCAGACCTTTCAGATCTTCTTTGAAAATGGCAAAGAAAGCCGCGATACACAGGGTAAACAGACCAACAAAGGTGACCAGATTATGGTACAGCGCCGCGCCGGCAAAAATTGGCAGCAGACGCGCCAGCAGGAAAATTCCGGCTTTCACCATGGTCGCGGAGTGCAGATAGGCCGAGACTGGCGTTGGCGCCGCCATGGCATTCGGCAACCAGAAATGGAACGGGAACTGGGCACTTTTGGTAAAGGCACCAAGCAAAATCAGCAATAAACTGGGTACAAACAGCGCATGGCTTTGAATCTGATCGGTCATGGTCAGAATCTGGTCTAGCTCATAGGTGCCGGTGATCTGTCCGAGCAGGACAAAACCACCCAGCATAGCCAAGCCACCCATGCCGGTAATGGTCAGGGCCATACGTGAGCCGCGTTGAGCCGCTTCGTAATTGCTCCAGTAACCCACCAGCAGGAAGGAGGAAATACTGGTCAGTTCCCAGAACACCAGCAGGATAATCAGGTTATTCGACAATGAAATCCCGAGCATGGCTGCCATAAACAGCATGAGCAGGAGATACAGTTTGCTGAGGGAGTTTTTGGGGCTTAAATAATAATAAGCATAAATAAAGATGAGGGTACCGATACCGGTAATCAGCAAAGAAAATAATAAACCTAAAGCATCCAGGCGAAAGCTTAAATCAATCCCTAACTGGGGTAGCCACGACCATGACTGAATGATGGTGGCGCCATTAAAGACATCCTTTGCTTGAGTCAGTAACAGAATCAGACTGCTTAAACTGACTCCTATCGCCCCTAAAGCCGTTACCCCGCGCGAGAATTGCTTCAGCCACGAGACAAGGGTTGTGCCAAGTACCAGCGGTAGCAATATAATAATCGATAGCACACTCGTATCCATTGTCTTGATAGGTTCAAAACCTAAGGGTGAATCTTATCTTTCAAGGATTACAGGAATGCAAGGAGCAGTCCAAAATACTCAATCTTGAAAGCCGAAAAATAGAATTATGGCTAAATAAACAAGTTGTGTTGCGCAACTTGAGAAACTTATAGCAAATCGGATTTTACTATAAAAATATAAATCTGATTGATTTTATTACATGAATAAAACAACATCAATTTGTTTTTGCGCACACGGCAGATATTATACGCCGCCGAACTTTTTTCAGGATGAAATTGTTAGATCAGACCGGATTTTTTCGGCTGATTTTCCGATATTCCTCATATTCAAGGCAGCGGATGCGGGGTCGAGGTGTCATCATCATTTTGCAGCCGTTTCAGCAAGGCTTCCTGCTGTTCGGCACTCAGTTGCTGCTGAATCTGCTGATAGATGTCATCTACGCTGGTGGGCTCCTGTACCGCTTCACTCAGGCTTTCATCGCTGCTGCTGACTTCAGTCTGCATAAACTGGGCATAAATAGCGTCCAGCTGTTCCTGCACCGGTTGCAAATGAATTGGATGCAATTGCTGCTGATCCAGTCTTAAACATTGATAGTCTTCGGCATTTTCCAAGAGTGCCGTGCGGTTACCGGTGGCAATAATCTGCAGTGCCGGAAAAGCCTGATGCAAACGTGCCAGAATTACCGAGGCCATATCCTGATCAAGCTGATGATCGACCTGATCAATCAGCAGAATGCCGTCGCCTTCTAGAGTCGGATACAGACTATAGGGATTGAGCAGACATAAACGCCGCACAATATCTCCGACCAGTGCAATCCAGTTGCGGATACTGTTGGACAGCTGCTGATACAGCTGGGTTTTGCCCTGATAGGTGACCATTAATTGCAGTTTTGGATGATATTGTAGATAAATCTGGCTCAGTTCTGGCAGTACAATCTGTAGTGCATCGCGCAGGGCCTGCAGACTTGGCGCGTGCATCTGGGCATGTGCCTGCATCAGTTTGTCACGCCGTGGAGGTTCTGCGTCGGGATGCTGCGGATGTAATAACTGTTCAATCAGCTGGGCGCTCTGGGCGTTTTCAATATCGGAAATTTCCCGGAACCACTCAAAAAAACGTGTAAAGGTGGTGAAGGGGATAGCAGAAATTTCATAGGCATGTGCAGCCTGAAAAATCAGCGGATTGTTTTTACTCAGCAGATTGACTTCATTGACAAAACGTTCGGCCGGATAATAGGCAATTAATGGCAGGCCTTGTAGCGGGTCCTGTTTTACCGCCTGCTGGTACAGGCTGACCATTTTTTCTAGTTTCTGGGTTTCAGCCTTGCTGACCCCGACGCCGTTGCTGTTCAGGGTTTTGTACAGCTGCCAGTCGCAGCACTGACGGTCCTGCTGCTGGGCATCGCTGCTTTCCGGCAGGCTGCCAATGTCTTTGGGAAAACACACGCACAGGTCAATTTTGGACTGCAGCCGGGTGTGCATAATGTCCTGATCGAGCATGACCAGTCCGGAGGTGCGTAAATCTTTATAACGGGCAGCAAACCAGGTCAGTGCCTGATAGGTGAAGCGCAGTAGCGAGGTTTTACCGGAACTCTGATTGCCCAGAATTAAGGCCACAGGCTGTTGCTGCGGATGCAGTTGTAGCTGAAGGTCGGTAAAGTGGGTGATGTGCTTGAACTGGACAGACTGAATTTTCATGGGTCACCTGCATGCTTTAACCCACCGCCTTACGCAAGGACACCGGCATCTGCTGTTTCAGCTGTTGCACCAGATCGTAAATATGATGGATATTTAAGCTTACTTTAGCACGTGTGCAGGCCACGTACAGTAATCGTAACTCTTCATCACTAATTTTATGATCGCGTTCATTGACCTTGAACTGATAGTCATCTTCCAGATGCACGCGGTCCCATTCCAGCCCTTTGGCTTTGTGCGCGGTTGAAATAATATAGTCCGCCTGACCAATCGGGGTGATTTTGGCTAGCGCCTTTTTCAGCGGATCGGTACCATGATCATCCACCAGTTTTACCAGCGGCTTAATGTCGCTGCCTTCATTGGTTTCGCAATATTCATGTACATCGTGCCAGGAGTTAAACCAGGCCAGTTCCGGCACATCGGTGACGCGGCGGCCCTGTTTCAGCATACTGGCGGCATCGACAAAGCGGTTCAGTTTGACATGATCGGCCTGCAGGCTGACCTTGTCACCATGTACCAGACCGGCCAGCAGCAATTCCATCGCCCGGGCATTGGTGCGGCATAAAATCGCATCACGCTGTTTGGTATGCGGCTTGTTCACCACTTTGGAATGTAAATCCGGGTTGCCGAGCAGCGGCACAGTTTCATTTAAACCGCCGAGAATGGCATTGGCGGTCATGGCGATGTCCGGACCAAAACGGAATGAGGTGGTTAAGCGCGACTCCGGCAAAGGCAGTTGCTGCATGGCGTTGATGGCACCGCGCCAGGCATAAATTTGCTGATGGGCATCGCCAACATAAATCACCTGGGTGTTACGCTGTTTGAGCAGAATCCCCAGCATTAGCGGGTCGGCATCTTGCGCTTCATCAAACAGCACATAATCGGCCGGAATATTCGGTTCCGACAGTGCCCACAGTTTCAGGTAAATATCATGACCGATTCCGGCCTGATGGTTCGGATCTATCGATTCCAGCCAGCGCCGTTCTACTGCCGGATACAAATGTTTTTGCAGCAGCTCGGCATCATCGGGATGTAGCCAGTTCGGTGCCTGAATATGCCGTGGTGCCGGATATTGCGAGCTGGTCGAGCAGAAATAGCCAACTGCATTGGCCACCAGACTGGCCAGCCGTGAAGGCATCAGCACATATTTTTCATAGCGGCCACCCATCATCCGGCGCAGGGTAATTGGCTCGAGACGATATTCCTTGGCAATAAAACTCGGACTCAGGCGCGGCAGGCGCAGTTTGTCGGTGACTCCACGTGGAACACTACGAAAGGCCAGCGAGTGAAAGGTGCGACAATCGACATTGCGATGAAACTTGTGTTGTGCTTCTGCAGCAATGGATTTGTTAAAGGCCAGATACATGCCACGCCGCTCCGGCATGGCTTCACTGATCATCTGTAGGGTAGTGGTTTTCCCTGTGCCGGCATAGGCAATCACCTTGAAGGATTTGCCCAGACGTGCGTTATCAATGGCAGTGGCCTGCTCATAGGTGGCGGTCGGTTTCTTCAGCTCAGACACAGGGCGACAGCTTAAGCCTGAGTACGGTTGGCTTTTTCCACCAGACCGGATAAGCCCTGACGGCGTGCCAGTTCATTCAGAATCAGTTGCGGGTCCAGATTGAAATAGCCGAGCATGACCAGGCTGTGGAACCATAAGTCAGCCACTTCATAGATCAGGTCATTTTTATTGTCTTCATAAGCTGCAGCCTGATATTCCTTGGCTGCCAGAATAGTTTCTACGCTTTCTTCACCAACTTTTTCCAGAATCTTGTTCAGGCCTTTGTGATACAGCTTGGCCACATACGAAGAATCCGGATCGGCGGCTTTACGTTCAGCCATCATTTTGCCTAAATAGCTCAGAATTTCGACCTGTTCAGATTGCGCAGTGGAGGCATTCATGGCCAAGGTGTGCGGATTGCTGGACTTCTCGCCATAAATCGCATTCGGGTCTTTCAGCTGCGCATCAACAATTTCCCAGCCATTCGGAGTCAGTTTGCGATAGAAGCAGGATTCACGGCCAGTATGGCAGGCAATGCCGCCATGCTGTTCAATTTGCAGGATAATCACATCAGCATCGCAGTCCAGACGGATTTCATGCACGGTCTGGAAGTGACCGGATTCTTCACCTTTGTGCCAGAGTTTGTTGCGTGAACGGGAAAAATACACCGCCTGATTTTTTTCTGCGGTTAAGGCCAGCGCTTCGCGGTTCATCCAGGCCACCATCAACACCCGACCGGTTTGATGATGCTGTGCAATGGCTGGCACTAATCCCTGTTCGTTAAATTTTACTTCATCGAGCCATTGCAAGTTATTCATGAGTATGTCACCAAAATTTGTTCAGAAAAACGAGATTTACGCCAGTGCGCAAACGCTATAGTGTACGGTATCTGACCGGCTTGCAGGAAAAAATCTTTGTCTATTTTTGCTCAGGATGTTACCACCATCCTGCTCATTCATCTCCCCATTTAAAGCGGCTGTAACACCTCTGGTAAACACTGCTTTTCAACCAGTTCTAAAAATTCATCGCCCAGGCGCTGACTTTCCGCAATACATTGTTTCCAGAGCTGAATACGCTGTGCCTGATCCATGCCTTTTAAATTAAAGTCTTTACGGTCGGGTAGGCGGCCCAGGGGTAAAGACTGTAAATATTCGGCTGATGGTGAAATCAGCAGGGTCCGTGCATGATTGTCCGGATTGGCCTTGCGGTGTTTCAGCATTTTGTCGAACCAGCCTGGGGTAATGCTATCGGTAAAATGCGGATACAGCACCAGTCCCTGACTCTGAAACGGCAGGTCAATATGATAGTCAATCAGGCCGCCATCGCGGTAGCTGCCCGGCGCTTCCGGAATATCCCGAATTGCGGACATCACGCCCGGAATTGAGGCCGAAGCCATCAGCCAGCTGGTGACATTGTCCGGCGTTAGCGCATGATAATGGGTAAAGAAATCATCCTGCACCTGAAACTGGTTGCCTTGAGCTGGCTGGCTGATCACGCGCTGCATAAACAGGCGGTTGTGTTTGCGCGCCAGTGCATTGCCGCTGACAATACCAGCCACCGAGGCCAGTAGGGCCAGTGCACGGTCACTCTGGAAAATGTGCTGCGCTTTTACCGAGAGCACGGTCAGATGATAATCCGGATGATCGACCAGCTGCTGTGCCTTGCCATCGACCAGATTCAACAGCATATCGCGGCAGACATGACTGACGTCCTGCCGTGACATTTTTTTATGAAAGCTCAGATTGGTATATAAGTCTGCCAGCCGTTCGGTACCTGCTTTGGCGCCCCAGGCCAGAATGCTGGCAAAACGCCAGCTGCCAATTGAAGAACCAATCAGGGTGCGGCGCTGCGCTGACTGCGGCAAAAACTCGCCAAAAATGGCCTGATCCAGTCCCTGAATACCAATACCTTTTGGACCACCGGCAGCACCCGGAATCATATCGACCTGATCGGGTTGTAGGCCCTGCTCGGCAATCAGCTGCCGGGCCAGATGACCGGCACGAAGGGTGAGGGCAGGTGGACGTTTTTGCAGAATCTGGATCATGGTCAGGCAGAAAAATAAACAGTTGTCTGTATTTTAGGCCAGTGACCAAGGCTCACAAGGGCAGGAATGTTCACTCTCTGACTGCTCAGTCATCCGGCATGTGGTCTGCAATAGCGTGGCATAAAAAACCGGTCATGTGACCGGTTTAAATAATGGGGGATATAAGGCTTCACGCAACTTCGCCCATTTCGCCTTATTTGGCCACGCGCCAGACTGCCAGAATACTGGCCAGCACAATCAGAATGACTGAGACAAACCACGGTGAAATAATCGCAATCGACAGCAGAATCGCCATTACGCTACCAAAGATCCAGCTGCGTTTTTGCTGATGTTCCATTTGCAGACGCATGCTTTGCAGTTCATTCAGCTGTTTGGCATGCCAGGCCGACTGGTTTTTCAGGCCGTTTAAGCTGTCGACCATCAGGGTCGGTAAATCCTGCGCACCCAACAGTAGGTCCGGAATTTTTTGTCCCAGCTCTTTCAGGTTTTTCTGCGGATTCATTTGTGCCTTGACCCAATCGGTGAGGATTGGTTTGGCCAGACTCCAGATGTCCAGTTCTGGATACAGATCGGTGCCTAGACCTTCAACATGCACCAGCGTTTTGAGCAGCAGCATCAACTGTGGAGGAATTTCCAGATGGAAACGGCGGGCAATATCCATCACTTCAATCAGAATACCGGCAAAGTCCAGCTCATGCATGGGTTTGGAGACCATCGGTCCTACCGTGCGGCGCATTTCACGTGCCAAAGCATCCTGATCGGTGCCCGGTGGAATCCAGCCAGCCTGATGCACAATCTGGATCAGCTGCATAAAGTCGCTGTTCATGACTGCCAGTAACATGCGCGCCACGGTCATCTGGTCGTGCTTGGACAGCTCACCCATAATCGCGCAGTCCAGTGCAATAAAGCGTGGGTTTTGCGGATTGATAGTTTCTACAAACACATTGCCCGGGTGCATGTCGGCATGGAAGAAGTTGTCGCGGAACACCTGGGTAAAGAAGATGGTCAGGCCTTTTTGCGCCAGATCGGCGCGGTCCATACCCAAGCGGTCAAAGGTGGCCACATCGGAAATTGGTACCCCGGTAATCCGCTCGGCCACCATCACATCTTTGCTGTCCATATACACTTCCGGCACATACATCATGCTGGAGCCGGTGAAGTAATGACGCATACGGCGGGTATTATCGGCTTCTAAGGTCAGATCGAGTTCTTTCAGGATAATCTGGCGATAGTCCTGAATAATTTCGGATAAATGCAGCGCGCGTGCCGCTTCAAGACGTTTTTCCAGAAAATGGCCGAGCCATTGCAGAATTTCAAAATCCTGCAGAATCTGCTGGCGGATATTAGGACGGGTGACTTTGACCACCACTTCGCGGCCATCGTGCAGGGCAGCGGTATGCACCTGGGCAATTGAAGCAGCTGCCAGCGGCTGCTCATCAAAACGCGCGAACAGGGTGTTGACATCGGCCTTTAAGGATTCCTGAATCCGCATTTGCGCGACATCGGAACCAAAGGGTTTGACCCGGTCCTGCAGCAAGACCAGCTGCTGTAATACTTCAGGTGGAATCAGGTCACGACGGGTCGATAACAGCTGACCGAGTTTAATCGCCAGCGGTCCCATATCTTCCAGGGCCTGTTTCAGCTTGAGCGGATTTTTCCGTTCCTTACTGGACCAGGCCGCCGGATGCATCCGGATCAGACTCAGAATATGGCGGGCTTTTTCTGGTAATTCTTCCGCAGGGAACAACGTGTCGAGTCTATAGTGCGCAGCAATACGCCAAAGTTCGATTAAACGTGAAACGTGCGGAATCATAAATCTCTTTACCTAGTCGTGTGAATCTGGAGTGTCTTCAAGCTGCTTGCGGAGCTGTTGAATCTTGGCCTCTACGCGGTCGATATTCTGGTTCAGGATGCGGGTATCCTGTTGCAGATCATCCATTTGCCAGCGCGGTGCAAACAGGCCGGAATCTTCTTTCAGGGCATCTTCGGCGAAAAACAGCTGACTTTGCAAGGTTTTTTTCAGCTGCTTGGGCGCCAGCTGGATTTTACCCAGCTCATGTGCCAGTGTCGGGCCAACCCATGGCGACAGATGCGCGGCCAGATCGGGTTCGGCCTGCTCGATAATACGCTGGATGTCCTGTAGCAGCTTATAGTCGCCTTGTACCGGAATGGTGCCGACATCATCGGCCAGCAGCAGTTTCAGCAGTTCCACCACATTCTTGACCTGCAAGGTGGCGGTGGCTTCACTGAGCTGCTGTTCGCGCTCAAACGGGCGCTGCTCGAAAATAGACGGTTGGGTTGCCTGTCCGGTAACGGTCGGCTCCAGACGCACCTTGTTTTCATCAAAAAATACATCTACCGACAGTTGCGGCGCATCTATCACCACGCGCAGGGTTTTGCCCTGTAGCTGGTTCAGCTGGATGCGGGTAATCGCATCCAGATTAATGACATGATGGATGCATCGTTCAACGGCACCTAAGGCCAGAATCGACCACATAGCAGTGTCCTTTTCGGAATTAGAGTTTAAAACCGCGGTGCACCGCCACAATACCACCGGTCAGGTTGTGGTAGTCACAGTTCTGGAAGCCGGCATTTTCCATCATACCTTTCAGGGTGCGCTGGTCTGGATGCATACGGATTGATTCCGCCAGATATTTATAGCTTTCAGAATCATTCGCCACCAGTTTGCCCATGATTGGCAGTGCGGTGAACGAGTACAGGTCGTACAGTTTCGAGAACGGTTCAAATACCGGTTTTGAGAATTCAAGAATCAGTAAACGGCCGCCTGGCTTAAGCACGCGGTACATGGCTTGCAGTGCAGCATCTTTATCGGTCACATTACGTAAACCAAAAGAAATGGTCACCAGGTCAAAGCTGTTGTCAGCAAAAGGTTCAAGTGTTTCAGCATTGGCCAGGACGAAATCGACATTGGTACAGCCGGCATCAATCAGACGGTCACGACCGACATTCAGCATCGATTCGTTAATATCTGAAAGGACCACATGGCCGCTTGGACCAACTTCACGGCTAAAAACTTTGGCCAGGTCGCCGGTACCGCCCGCAATATCCAGTACGTGCTGGCCACGACGCACACCCGACATGTTAATCGCAAAGCGTTTCCATAAACGGTGAATACCAAAAGACATCAGGTCATTCATGATGTCGTATTTGCTGGCCACCGAATGAAATACTTCCGCCACTTTCTGGGCTTTTTCTTCGCTGTTTACGGTCTGGTAGCCAAAATGTGTGGTCGCACCGACATTACCGGTATTGGCGCCACGTGGCAGGTTGTATTTTGGAATGCTGCCTGTTACCGGGGTGTCAGTCAGGCGCTGCTCTAGAGACTGCTGCTGACCTTGTGGTGCACCTTCCGGTAATGGCGAGGTTAAGAATGGGCTCACTTTGTCTGTGTTGGTTGCCGTTTCTGGATGGGTAGGCTTTTGCTCTTCATTAGACATAGTGTCACTCCTAACATGAAAATCGGGTTGATGTGGCAGTGCAAGCATGATGACAGATTCTTAGGCGTTGTACAGTCATCGGCCTGCAATTGTCAGGAATAAAATACAGAAAATTGAATTGTTATCCTGATGAACGTGAATGCATATTCGTTTTACTGCTGTTTTTGTACCAAATTTTGGCCATCACATGCAAAAAATTATGTGGCTTTATTGAAAGGGCTGCGGATCTCCCCGATGCACTTTGTCAATAATCTGGCGTTCAACTGCGGTAAATTCGCGGACAAATTTTTCTGCAGATTTCAGCGGTTTCATGGCCACAAAACCATCTTGCATAAACTCGTACATGATATCGAAATTGTATTTATGCGCGGCGCCTTTACACATTTTAAAGGCGGTATAAACCATAAAGGAGCGCATGTATTTGTCCAGGCTTTTGCCCAGTTCATCCAGCATGTCCAGCTGTTTTAAACGCGCGGTGCCCTGATCGAGCTTTAAATAGGTCAGGCGCATCATCTCGTCGCTCAATGGCGTCTGCGCCGGATAATCCTTTAACAGCTGAATGGCAACCTGTTCATCCAGTTGCACTGCTAAAATGGCCAGGGCCACCCCGGAGGTGCCGGTTTTAATGGCATTTTCCGGAATCAGTTTTTCTGCTTTATGTGCGTATTTGGTCAGGCGCGCAATCTGTCCGGCCAGCGCATCAAAATCGGGGCCGCCGTATAAACGGTTTAGAAAATATTCGGCCATCAGCATATTATTTTTTTCGGCAAAATGCGGGGCATGGGTGCGTTGCATGCGCTGTTTCTGCCACAGCTGCACTTCCTGCAAACGTGTGAAAATTTCCGGCTGGCGATGATATTCAAATTGATTATAAAGTTCTAAAAGGTCATCTAAAACCGCAAGTTTGGACATGGAGCGTCTCAATTGTTTTGACTTAAGCGGCATTCTAAAGCCAGTTACATGCACAGGCCATGACAAATTGGTGACAGATTCAGGATCATCGGGTCAGTTTGCACTAGAAATAGACAAAATCAGACAGACGCGCTATACAAAATCATCAGCCGCCCGGCCAGCAGGCTGGTTATACTGAACGGAACAATAAAACAAGAGTGTGTGCCTATGACCGAGCAGAACCCGCAAACAGAATTTCAGTTAATGGATGAAGATCAGCTGTCTGTCGAGCTGATTGAAGCATAATATGCCCTAAAAGACAGCCGCGGTCAGAGCAATGCCAAAAGTCTGGTGATTCTGGTCAGCGGCATTGAGCTGGCTGGCAAAGGCGAGGCGGTGAAACAGCTGCGTGAATGGGTCGATCCGCGTTATTTGCATGTGAAGGCCGATGCCGCACACCTGTTTGATTTCAAAACCAGTTTCTGGCAGCCCTATGCCCGTTTTATTCCGGCCGAAGGGCAGATCATGATTCTGTTTGGCAACTGGTATAGTGATCTGCTCAGCAGTGCCACCCATGTCTCGAAGCCTTTTGATGACAGCCTGTTTGATGAGTATGTGCAGCGTTTTCGGGCCTTTGAACAGGATTTAAAAAACAACCAGGTCGATGTGGTCAAGATCTGGTTTGACCTGTCCTGGAAAACCCTGCAAAAACGCCTGAACGAGATGGACCCGAGCGAAGTGCGCTGGCATAAGATGAATGGCCTCGACTGGCGTAACAAAAAACAGTACGACACCTTGCAAAAGCTGCGCCAGCGCTTTACCGATGACTGGATTATTATTGATGGTGAAGATGAGCAGCTGCGTGACCAGCAGTTTGCCCAGCATGTATTACAGGCTTTTAAAGATTGCCCGGAGCATCCGAAAACTGTTGAGCAGAGCTGGCAGCAGGCGCCCATTCCTGAGGCCTTGCTCAATCCGGACAATGCCGCGCTGGATGAGGGCGACTATAAAGCCGAACTCAAAAAACTCAGCCGCAAAGTGGCCGATGCCTTGCGTTTTGATGACCGCAACGTGGTGATTGTGTTTGAAGGGATGGATGCCGCCGGCAAAGGCGGCGCAATTAAACGGATTGTGAAAAAGCTGGATCCGCGTGAATACGAAATTTATACCATTGGCGCACCGGAAAAATATGAATTACGCCGGCCTTATTTATGGCGTTTTTGGACCAAGCTGCAACCAGAAGAAAAAATCTGTATTTTTGACCGTTCCTGGTATGGTCGGGTACTGGTGGAACGGATTGAAGGTTTTGCCAGTGACCTGGAATGGCAACGCGCGTATGCGGAAATTAACCGCTTTGAACAGGATTTAACCGAGCATCAGACCGTGATTATCAAGTTCTGGCTGGCGATTAGCAAAGATGAGCAGGAACAGCGTTTTAAAGCGCGTGAACAGACTGCACATAAACGCTTTAAAATTACTGAGGAAGACTGGCGGAACCGGAATCGCTGGGATGATTATTTAAATGCCGCAGCCGATATGTTTGCCCATACCAGCACCGAGGATGCACCGTGGCATATTATTGCCACCAATGACAAAAACAGTGCCCGGATTGAAGTGCTGAAAACCATCTTGAAACAGCTGAAAGTCGATTAAGCCGGCAGCAACCATGCATGAAACAGCCATAAAAATGCCGGTCACTGGACCGGCATCAGATTGAGGAAAAAGGCTTAGCCATTGACCACCTGGGTCTGTTTCTGCTGGATGCCTTTGGCAATCTTATAGCTTTCTTCTACATGCGCTTCGGCGACTTTTTTCATGACAAAATAGCCCAGACTGGCCGCCACCAGCTGTCCGCCTAAAGGAATAAATTTGGTGACTTGCTTCGTGATCACTTTCGCGGCAACATTGTTCAATGATTTTTTGACGGCGGTACGTGCCACCACCAAACCGGAAAATTCAATGCCGCGTTTACGCAGTTCCTGCCAGTGAATCTGCTTGGTTTCCGGGTCATAGACACTGACCTGTTCCGGCGACAGACCAAAACGGGCATTAATTTCAGGAATCAGTTGTGACAAAATACCGACGTCAATCACGACATCTAAAAATGGAACCGGAATGACCGCCGCGCCTGCGGACACGTAGGCCCGTTTTCTGACCAGCTCCAGACAGTCAGCACGAACTTGCTCTAAATTTAAATTGGGGTCAATCGAGTTGGGAATCTTGTCTATTTTCATAATATTAAATACCTTAAGCGGTGTATCGATTTTTTTATTGAAGCACTATTAAGGTACGTATTTCAAAGCATTTTTGAATCGAACCATGAGCTAAAAGTGACATAGGCAACTGCAAAAGTATAGTAATGAATCTTTATGGTTTTGTAGATATCATGGCAAAAGTTTAACAGGGTAGAGCGTTATGGGGATTCATGTCATTCAAAGTCAGCGTGTCGATGTACTGGTCGAGGCGATGCTGAAGACAGTCCGTAAACCTGCAGCGCATCCGCTGGAGGTATTAAAAACCCAGCACTTTATTGTGCCGTCCCCTGCGGTGGAAGCCTGGTTAACCCAGCGTCTGGCCGAACATCAAAGCATCTGTGCCAATACCGAGTTTCATCACCGGATTCGCGGTTTCCAGTGGAGTGCCTATCAATGGGTGCTGCATGATCAGAAGGACTTGGTCCGTCAGGCCAATATTCCACGAATTATCATTAAATGGCGCGTATTTCAGGCGCTAAAAGAATTTATTCAGCCGGAACAGAATCCGCTAGCAACCAGCCATGCGCTGTTTCCGATTATCCAGCGGATTTATGCCAGTGCCGACCGGCTGGAACAGCCGCTGGAACGCCAGCTGAAAAAACAGAGCATGTTGTATTGGGTGGCCGAACAGGTATCCAAACTGTTTAGCCACTATATGACTTATCGTGGGCATTGCCAGAAAGGCTGTGGCGAGCAGTGCCGCTGTCCGACCAACTGGCTGATGCAATGGGGCCGTGATCAGGCCCTTGATCTGGAGCAGATGTTCTTTAAAACCGACAGCGAAGTGTCGGGCTTTATGCTGCAGCAGGCAGAAGAACTGGAGGCGTGGCAGCGCTGGCTGTGGCAGGCAGTTTTTCATGAAGATTTTGAGCAGATGCAGCAGATTGACCAGCTGTTCTGGCAGGCGCTGGGCAGTCCGGAGCAGCCGGGCAAGGCGCTACGCAAATTACCGAAACAGCTGGTGGTATTTACCTTGCTGGACTTGCCGCCGCAGCAGTTACAGTTCCTGCGCCGTTTAGGTCAGTACATTGAAATTTTTATCCTGCATTATAACCCTTCACAGGAATACTGGGCCGACAGCGTCGATCCGAACTGGAAGGCACGTTATGATGCGCGGGTGAAACAGCGTTTTCTGGCGCAGCATCCACAGGCCAATGATGCCGAGATTGCCCAGTTTTTCGAACAGTTTACCCTGCATTTTAATGCCCAGAACCGCGAGTCGCGTCATCCCTTGCTGACCCGTCTGGGCAAGCAGGCACGCGATCATTTCTCCTTACTCTCTGCCTTATCTTCCGGTGAAGAAGGCGTCTGGGCCGATCTGTTTATTGATGACTATCAGCCCAGCTTATTGGGCAAGCTGCAGGCCGATATCCTGTATTTAAATGAACCGGCCGCGCATCAATATGCTTTAGAGCAGCATGATGATTCCATCCAGATTCATGTCTGCCATTCCAGTCTGCGTCAGCTGGAAGTGTTAAAAGACCAGCTGTTGCACTGGCTGTCGCAAGGCACGAAAGAGCAGCCGCGCCGGCCAAGCGATATTCTGGTTTTAAGTCCGAATTTAAAAGAGATTGAGCCTTTAATCCGCAGTGTCTTTGCGCCGCCACCGAGTGCGCGTGATCTGGGCAATCCCTTACATGACAGTAGCCGGTTGGCCCAGCACAGCGTGTATTTGCCAATTCAGATTGCCGGGGTCAGCCAGCTGGATGTCAGCAATGCCTGGCGCGCCGTGGCCGGCCGGATTCGTCTGTTACAGGGCCGCTTTAGTCTGGATGAATTTGCTGACTGGCTCGGGCTAGCGGCCAGTTTGCAGCGTTATGAGCTGGACATTACCCAGCTGGAGCGTTTGCTGGAGCTGCTTAGTGCCGCCGGTTTTAAACGCGGTTTTGATGCCGAGCATTTGCAGCGCAGCCTGAGCGCCGATGATCAGGATTATCGCTTCAGTTTTAAATTTGCGCTGGATCGTCTGGCGCTGGGGCTGGCCATTCCGGAACATACCCTGTTTCAGGACACCCTATGTTTTGCCGAGGTAATGCCGGCCGATTTTGAACTGATTGCCAAACTGATCCAGATTTATCAGGACCTGGCCGAGCGCCGGCACTGGATGATTGCGCATGAACGCGGCGAGAACACGCGGGCCGAACAGTGGCTAAAACGCTTAATGCAAGACATTGACGAGTTTAGCGCAGCTGGTGTCACCGCGCTGGAAAACGTCTATAAAATCATTAAAAAGCAATACCGTATGCTGACTTTGGCCAGCTATTATGATGAGCAGGACCGGCATGCACTGGCGGCCTTAAGTCTGCCTTTGCCGTATATATTGGAAGAAATTGAAGCACAGCTGGCAGCACAACTGGAACAGGCTGAACCAAGCGGCCAGATTACCTTTTGCCAGCTGGGCCAGCTGCGTCCGCTGCCGTATAAACTGGTGGTGATGCTGAATCTGGACAGTGGCAAATTCCCGAATCGTAATGTGCAGCTGCCATTCGATTTAATGCAGTTGCTGAAACCGCAACTGGGTGACCGCTCGCGTCTGGAAGATGATCAGGGTGCATTTTTGGATGCACTGCTATTGGCGCAGGACAAGGTCTGGCTGTTTTATAACGGCTTTGATGTCAATGACGGGCAGGTGCGTGATCCGTCCAGCATCTTACAGGAGCTGATTCAGCATCTGGCGCTGATTGTTGCCGCGCCGCAGCCCGAGTCTGCGCTGAACCAGACCGTGAGTATTGACGGGATTGAGGTGCCGGAGCAGTTGCGTCAGCTGTACTGTGTGCACCGTTTACAGCCGTTTGATCCGCTCGGTTTTGAATCCAGCGAGATCATCCGTTTTCAGGACCAGTGGTATGCAGTGGCACAGCAGATTCGTCAGCCGGGTGGGCAGCGCAGTCACTGGGCCAATCAGCCTTATCCTTTATTGACCCAGGATTTGCAGGTGCTGGACAGCCAGCAATGGATTCAGGACATGATTTTCCCGGCGCGGCTGTATTTAAAAAGTGTCGGGGTGGAAAACCTACGTCCGGAACAGCGCAGCGATCAGGCCGAGCCGTTATTGCTGGATGGTTTGGGTCGCTATACCATCCGCGATTTTCTGAAACAGCAGCACGATACGCCCGATCCGGCACTGTTACAAGACCGCCTGCCGATTGGCAAAATTCGTGAAGGCAGCTGGACCATGAGTCTGGTCGAACAGCAGCAGCTACAGGCCCGCTTGCAGCACTATGCACCGAGTGAAACGACTATCACCCGACAGGTCTGGAAAGTGCGTCCTGACTTGCACATCCGCCTGACCCTGCCAAAACAGGGCGCCGAGCGCTGGGTTAGTCTGGAAGCGTCCAGTGCGCGTGCCAAACGCCGTACCGCACTCTGGCTGGAATATCTGCTCTGGCTGGCCTATCTGAATCTGGGTGATGGCGGCCAGCAGCATCAGCGGATTGTGGTATTTAGTGATGATACCGTCTGCTGTGAAGGAGTCAGTTCCAATCAGGCCAGACAGTGGCTGGAACACTGGTTTAAGGCTTGGGACTATGGCCAGCGCCAGCCTTTGGTGCTGCCATCGGCCTTGCTGCTGAAAGTGGCGGAAAAAGGCAAGCAGCATGAATGGGAACCCGATGCCGAACAGCGTATGCAGCTGAAAGATCTGGATGGCTTGTATAAGGACTGGAATGATTCGGGCCAGTTTAGTGCCTTTTCGGTGGCCGACAACGAAGCCTGCAAGCATCATCGTGACTGGCAGTTTATTTTGCAGGAGCAGGATGCCAGTTTATTATTGGCGCATGCCTGTGAACAGTTTTCCTATGATTTATACCAGCCGATTTTCTGGCACCAGCAGACGCTTGAGGAGTAAATGATGGCCGCTACTCCACATTCTTCGCCGCTATCTTTCCAGCCCATTACTGACATGCAGTTCAAGGGGCTGCACTGGATTGAAGCTTCGGCTGGCACCGGCAAGACCTATACCTTATCCAGCCTGATTGTACGGATTTTTCTGGAAGCCTATTTACCCCATCAGGTGGTGGCGACCACCTTTACCCGTGCCGCCGCGGCCGAGCTGAAAAGCCGGATTCGTGCACGTCTGGTTGAAACCCTACGTTATTTTGAACAGTGCCAGTCCTATACTGAAGCCGAACTGCAAGCCAAGGCCCAGACTGAGTCCGATCCGCTATTGCAAAAAGTGCTGGCGGATTATGCTGCCAAACCGGACTTTGCCCGTGACCGGCTCAAGCTGGTGATTGACCAGCTGGATGAACTGTTTGTGGGTACCTTAGACAGTTTTAGCCAGAAGTTGTTGCGAGAATTCAGTTTTGAATGTGGCAAGATTGAACGCGCCGATATTACTGATGATGCCAAAAGTTATGTGCATCAGCTGATTCATGATGTGCTGCGGCAATGGCTGCAGGCCCAGCCACAGCAGGTGGTGAATTATCTGCTGTTGCAAAAGAAACTCAAGCATGTCGACGCCTATGTGGGTATTGTTGAAAATACCCTGAATTTTGCCTCGGCCCAGTTTCGTGAAGTACCGGCGCCCGAACTGGATTTAAACCAGTTTGAAGCAGCCATTGATGAGTTGTTGCAGCTGGATCTGGCTGATGTCGACAGCCTAAGCGACTATTATCTGGAGCAGGGCCAGTACGCTGCATTGGTTGGGAAAAAGTGGCGCACCAATCAGCTGATGCAACACACCTTATGCGAGGCTTTGCCGGCATTACTAAAGGCGTTGTCCCAGCAACGTGGCTATGCCTTGTTTGCACCACATTTTGAAAAAACCTTAAAGCTGTGTACCGATTTATCCACCAAAAAAGTGCTGAACAAATGTCCGGACGAGGTGCTGACGCAGTTTGAACAGCATGCGGTGATTCAACGGCTAAAAGCCTTCTGCCAGCAGTTGCAGCAGCTGCAACTGGATTTAGAGCTGCTGGATGCCTATCTCAAATACTATTTAAGCCGCGAAGTGAAAAAACGCCTGCCACAGGTGTTGCAGCAAAAAGGTGAAACCACCTTTGCCCAGCAGATCCGCAGCCTGTCGGAAGCCTTGCAGGGCGAGCAGGGACTGCGTTTTGCCCAGTTTGTGCACAGTAAATATCCGTTGATTCTGGTCGATGAATTTCAGGATACAAACCAGGATCAGGACAGTATGCTGGCCAGTATCTGGCGTCATGCCCGCTATTATCAGCAGGGCTGCATGATTATGGTGGGTGATCCAAAACAGGCCATTTACGGTTTCCGCGGCGGTGATATGCTGACCTATAACAAGGCCCGGGCCGATGTGCAGGCCAAACAGGGACGTCTGTATAGCCTGAAATACAATCATCGTTCTATTCCGGCTTTGGTGGAAGTGGTCGATGCCTTGTTCCAGCGCCAGATGGATTTTGGTGAAGAGGTGCAATATAGCCTGGTAGAAGCTGGACCTCGCCCCCATCCGGCCTTAATTGACGGGCAAGGGGAGAACCGGCAGCCCTTACGCTGGTTAATGCTGGAAGACAAAAATAATGAAGCATTGCAGGTGGCCTGGAAAATCCGGGAACTTTTAAATCAGGCGGCGCAGCAGCAAATCTATCTGCACAATGGTCAGGAGCGCAGCCCGCTAATTGAAGATGATATTGCGGTGCTGTCCAAAAACCATGACGGGCTGGACAAGGTGCAGTACGAGCTGGAGCGGCTCGGGATTCGGGTGAACCGTCCATCCAAACGCAGTGTGTTTGACAGCCAGATCGCCAAAGATGTGGGGGCGGTGCTGACCGCAATTATGCATCCTTATGATGAAGCCAAAGTCAAACGGGCCTTGTTAAGCCGCCTGCTGAATTTTAATTTACAGCGCTTACTGGAACTGGAGGCTCATCCGGCCGGCCTGAGCCAGTTTATGGATGATTTTGACTGCATCCGCAGCATCTGGTTTGAAAAAGGCTTTTTAAGTGCCTGGCAATATGCCCTGAACCTGTTTCAGGTCTGGGAGAATCTGGTCGCCCATCACAGCCGTGACAATGAACGGGTGGTGGTCAATCTGCGCCATTTAAGCGAACTGCTTAGCCAGCACAGCGAACATTATCAGGGTGCACAAACCCTGTATCAGTGGTATTTAAAACAGTTGCAGGCGCCAAGTGAACGCGAGTGGGAACTGGAGCGAAAACTGTCCAATGCCGCCGGGGTACAGTTGATGACCATCCACCAGTCCAAAGGGCTGGAATTTAAAGTGGTGTTTTTGCTGGGGGCTGATAAGGACTTTCGCGAGGTCAACAAAACCCTGAATTTCTCGACCATTCAGGCGGTCAATCCGCTGACCGGTCAAACCGAGCAGCAGCGTCTGATTGCGGTAAATGCAGCAGCCTTGCTCAGTGCAGAGGATCAACAGCAGCATCAGCTTCGGGCCGAAGCTGAGCAACGCCGTCTGTGGTATGTGGCGCTGACCCGGGCCAGCCATCGGGTCTATGCCATTTTGCAGGATCAGAGCGGCAAATCCTGTTCCGGTCTGGCTTTCTGGCGCGGTCAGGGCAGTGACGTTTTCCAGCATCCGCATTGTGGCGATGAAGCATTGCTGACTGAAAAGCCGCCAAAGCTGAAGCTGCAGCAGCATGAGCAGACGCTACCATTAACGGCAAAGACTTTCCCGCAGCAGCGTTTCTATCCGCGCAGTAAAACCAGTTTCAGTGCTCTGGCCCAGCATTTAAGCCGTAAACAGGCGATTGATGCGCTGGCGGCTCATATTGAGCAGCACAGCAGTGCCTCTGATGAACTGCATCAGCCAGTAGCGGTGGCTGATGTCGACATCCTGAATCAGCCGATTGCCTGGATTAAACGCCAGTTCCCGATGGGTACGCTGGCCGGTAATTTCCTGCATGAGATTTTTGAACACATTGATTTTCAGGATCAGCAGGACTGGCCGCTGGAAATCCAGCGCCGTTTTAAAAATGATTATCCTTCTTTGTGGCAGGAGCTGCAGGACAAGTTTAGTCAGGAATATCCGGAACATACGGAGGACATCTTGCTGAGCTGGCTGTCGGCTTGGCTGCTGGATGTGCTGAGTACACCGCTGCATCCGGGCTTTCAGTTAAAACAGCTGGCGCCCGAGCAGCATCTGGCAGAATTTCCGTTTTATCTGTCCTTGTCTGATCAGGTCTTGGCGATCAAGCGGATTCATCAGCTGTTTGATGAATATGGCATTCAGATGCTGGATTTTCATGATGCCAATTCGGCGCGCTATTTAACCGGTTCGATTGACCTGGTGTATTTTGATGGCCACCGTTACTATATTGCCGATTATAAAAGTAACTTTTTAGGCGCCGATCAGTCGCATTATCAGGCAGCCTCGGTGCAGGCCAGCATGTCACAGTCCAGTTACTGGCTGCAGGCCGGTCTGTATCTGGTGGCCCTGCATCGCTACCTGAAAGTCCATCTGGAAAATTACGATATTTATCAACATTTAGGTGGGGCCAGCTATTTGTATTTGCGCGGCATGAATGGTCAGGCCGGGCAGGGCGTGTACCATTGGAAACCGCCGGTCGAGTTTATTTTGCGACTGGATGCACTGTTGGGGAATCCAACTGTCGATCAACTGGGGAAAATTGCCTAAATCATTTAATAACATTTAAAGAAAGAATGATTTAGCATGTGGATAACTTTGAGGATAATAGTGTGGACAACCAGCGGACAGTTTTAGCAGCAACGCCTGAAACCCAAACCCCGGCATGGTTTGCGCTTTGGAGTAACTATCTTTTACAGGCGCCTTTTTTTCAGGCGGAAAGGCGAGAAGATTCCGCTAAAATCATCGCGCAGTTGCTGGAGGCTACTCTCAATGGTGACAGCTGTATAGCCGCTTCTGCCGAACAGGTGGCAGCGTTGGCCAATCTGGTCGGTTCCGGTTCTGAACCGGGTTCGGTGGCGCCGTTTATTTATGACCAGCAGCATTTATACCTGTACCGTTATTGGGCGCTGGAGTCGGCGCTGGCACAGCAGGTGGCACGCTTAAAACAGCAAGCTGTTACGGCGGTAGATGTGTCGGACTATCTGCATTTATTGGAAGACCAGCACCAGCAGCAGGCGCTCAAAATGACTGCGACTACCGCTTTTAACCTGATTACGGGCGGTCCGGGTACCGGTAAAACCTATACTTTGGCGCGGATTATTGCCGTGCTAAACCAGGCCTTGCCGGAAATCCGGATTGCCATGGCGGCCCCGACCGGAAAAGCCGCGCAGCGTATGAAAGAAGCACTGCAGAATTCCTTTGATGATCCGAAAATTGCCAATCTGGTCAGTGACGATCTCAAACGCCTGACCCCGATTACCATCCACCGGCTTTTGGGCCTTGGCAACCGGCAGCAGCCACGTTTTCATGCCCGGCAGCCGTTGCCTTATGACCTGATTGTGATTGATGAAGCTTCCATGCTGGACCTGAATCTGGCCAGCATGCTGTTCAATGCCATTGCTGAACAGACCCGGGTGATTTTACTTGGGGATGCGCAGCAGCTGGCGTCGGTCGATGTTGGTTCGGTGCTGGCCGATTTACAGCAGGTGCCGGCACTGGCAGATAATCATGTGCATCTGGTCACCAGTCGCCGTTTTAAAGCCGGTGCCTTAATTGGTGAAATGGCCCGCTTTATTCAGCAGCAAACGGCTGAACAGCCGGCCGCGCAAATCTTGCAGCAGTTTGCCGCACAGCTGGTGCAGCCGGGCGAATTACAGGCCGTAACTTTAACGCCGGATATGGCCGATGTACTGCAACTGGAATATTTACCCGATGAAGCCCCGGATCCCATAGCCGGGCAGGGCTATTATGACAAACTGATGCTGGGCTATCAGGGCTATGTGCACAGCCTAAAACAGTATTTACAGGCCGATGATCCAGACGCGGTGGTGGCGCAGGTGGTGAAAGCCTTTGACCAGTATCGGATTCTGACTGCAATTCGGCATGGTGGCTTGGGCTTGCAACAGCTGAACATGCAGATTGAGCAGCGTTTGTTGCAGCAACTGGCTCTGGACGTGGCCAAGCAGGGCGACTGGTATGTCGGCCGGCCGGTAATGATGACCTATAACGACTATCAGCTCGGCCTGTCCAACGGTGATATTGGCCTGTGTCTGCAACGTCTGCGTGAGGGCAACCGGCAGTTTGAAGTGTATTTCCCGAGTCTGGATAAATGGGTGCCAGCCACACGCTTGCCAAAAAATATTGAAACCGCATTTGCTCTGACCATTCATAAATCTCAAGGTTCGGAGTTTCAGCATGTGGCGGTGGTGCTGGATCAGGCCGCGCAGAATCTGCTGAGCAAGGAACTGATCTATACCGCCATTACCCGGGCCAAATCGGTGGTGAGTTTACTGGCCGACCGGCAGGCGCTGGTACAGGCCTTAACCGTGAAAACCAGCCGTAACAGTGGTGTGTTAGAAAAAGTAAATGAACATTTGTCATTATAAAGTTGGCATAAATAAACCCGGCCGTTGTAAGAAAATGCTTACAACGATTCGAGAAATTTGCGCATAGAGCTTTGCCTGAGTTTTTGAGAAGATGACTTCACACAAAAGCTCAACACGGAAAGTTGAGGAAAATCGCAAAACCAGAATAAGAAAGTCGAGAGACAGCGAGCTTACATTGAAGTAGGTGAAAAAAAGAGGAAACTTACAGCCGCTAAGCCTTGTAGTTTTGGGAGAGACTACAGGGCTTTTTTATTGGCAGTTCAAAATCAAAAAAATGAAGCGTCATTCATCGACGTAAGCGAAAACGTACAAGGAGAGAGGTAATTATCTGCTTCTTTCCCCAAGGGCTTGTGGCAAAATCTATCACATAAGGAAAGCCAATTAAAACAGGGAATGTTGATTAGAAGAAGGCCAAAGCCTCGCTATACATCACAATAAATAAAATTAGAACAACGAAAAAAGAAGAAACTACAGCGCAAAAAATAGCCCGGGAATTTATTCCCGGGCTATTTTTATTCCACTTCAGCTTATTTACGTTTCATCATCCCGGATTTCTCTTTGGTGTTTTATGAATAGAATCAATCCTCCGGGCAGACGCTGCATCATTCATGTGACATCGCATCGGATAATTCATGGCTTTTTCGCGTTGTGTTTTGCAATTTAAGCGGTTTTGTCTTAAAATAATGCACTTGCTGTAGTGATGCACGGCAGTCAGACAGATGCTTGACATCGGTTTGATTTTTATCAAGGTATTTTATAAGCATCTCGGAGAAATCGAATGGCTTTAACAAACGCAGATCGCGCAGAGATCATCGCTAAATTTGCTCGTGCTGAAAACGACACTGGTTCACCAGAAGTTCAAGTAGCTCTTTTAACTGCTCAAATCAATGACTTACAAGGTCACTTCAAAGAGCACAAACACGACCACCATAGCCGTCGCGGTCTGATCCGTATGGTTAACCAACGTCGTAAATTATTAGACTACTTAAACGGTAAAGATCACGGTCGTTATGTTGCGTTGATCGGTGCTTTAGGTTTACGTCGTTAATTCGATTTAGACTTTTATTTTCGGGTTATTGCATGCGTTGCGCTGTATGTCTGAAAACTAAAGTGTACCCGGCGTTGACCGGGTAATTAAGAAGGGGCGATTGTTTCGCTCCTTCTTTGTGTTTAAAAAACCTATATTTCTAGTGAGGTCGGCTTCTAAGCTTTGTCATTTACTTGAACCTGAGTCGTGAATGCCAAACCTTAGGGGTCTCCACTAGAATAAAATCAGGAAACAAAAATACATGTCAATGTTTAATATTATTCGTAAAGAATTCCAATATGGTCAGTACAACGTGGTACTGGAAACCGGTCGTGTTGCACGTCAGGCCAACTCGGTTTTAATCACCATGGGTGGTGTATCGGTACTGGTGGCGGTAGTTGCACAGCCAACAGCAAAAGCCGGTCAGGACTTTTTCCCACTAACCGTAAACTATCAAGAAAAGCAATACGCTGCTGGCCGTATTCCGGGTGGTTATGGCAAACGTGAAGGCCGTGCGTCTGAGGCAGAAACTTTAATTTCACGTCTTATTGATCGTCCAATTCGTCCATTGTTCCCGGAAGGTTATTACAACGAAATCCAGGTAACAGCAACAGTTGTCTCTTCTGACAAAACCATGGAAGCGGATATTGCTGCCATGTTAGGTACTTCAGCAGCACTGGCAATTGCGGGTACACCGTTCCGTGGCCCAATTGGTGCAGCACGTGTGGGTTTAATCAACGGTGAATACATCCTGAACCCGAACCACGAACAGCTGGCACAGTCTGACCTTGACCTCGTGGTTGCAGGTACAGAAGCTGCAGTACTGATGGTTGAATCTGAAGCGAAAGAACTGTCTGAAGACCAGATGCTGGGCGCAGTGTTATTCGGTCATGACGAAATGCAAATTGCGATTCAGGCGATTAATGAATTTGCAGCAGCGGCTGGCGCAACTGAGTCAACCTGGACTGCACCAGAGAAAAATGAAGACCTTCGCGCGAAATTAAAAGAAGCGTTTGAAGCGAAAATCTCTGAAGCCTATACCATTGCAATCAAACAAGACCGTTATGCTGCTTTGGATGCATTGCAAGCAGAGGCGGTTGCGCAGTTCGTACCTGAAGAAGATGTAGATGGCATCGCAGATGACCTGAATGAACTGTTTGAAGATCTGAAATACCGCACTGTACGTGACAACATCCTGTCTGGTAAGCCGCGTATTGATGGTCGTGACACCAAAACTGTACGTGCGTTAGATGTACAGGTGGGCGTTCTTGATCGTGCTCACGGTTCTGCGCTGTTCACCCGTGGTGAAACACAGGCGTTGGTAACAACGACTCTTGGTAACACCCGTGATGCATTAATGGTTGATACCCTGGCTGGAACCAAAACTGACAACTTCATGTTGCACTACAACTTCCCGGCTTACTCGGTTGGTGAAACGGGTCGTGAGTCTGGTCCTAAACGTCGTGAAATCGGTCACGGTCGTCTGGCACGTCGTGGTGTACAAGCGGTTCTTCCAGCTGCTGACCGCTTCCCGTACGTAATCCGTATTGTATCGGACATTACTGAATCGAACGGTTCATCTTCTATGGCGTCTGTATGTGGTGCATCTCTGTCACTGATGGATGCCGGTGTTCCACTAAAAGCACCAGTTGCGGGTATTGCGATGGGTCTGGTCAAAGAAGGCGAGCGTTTCGCAGTGCTTTCTGACATCCTGGGTGACGAAGACCACCTGGGCGACATGGACTTTAAAGTTGCCGGTTCTGCCAACGGTATTACTGCGCTGCAAATGGACATCAAAATCGAAGGGATCACTGAAGAGATCATGGAAGTGGCATTGAACCAGGCTTATACCGGTCGTATGCACATCCTGAACGAAATGAACAAAGTGATTTCACGTGCACGTCCAGAAATTTCAATGCATGCGCCTACCTTCCAGGTCATTACCATCAACCCGGACAAAATCCGTGACGTGATTGGTAAAGGCGGTGCAACCATTCGTCAAATCACTGAAGAAACCAAAGCGGCAATTGATATTGAAGACAACGGTACCGTTCGCGTATTTGGTGAAACCAAAGCAGCTGCACAAGCGGCTATTGCCAAAATTCAGGCTTTAACTGCTGAAGTTGAACCAGGCAAAATCTACGCCGGTAAAGTAATTCGTATTGTTGAATTCGGTGCCTTCGTAAACATCATGCCGGGTACAGATGGTCTGCTGCACATTTCTCAAATTTCAAATGAGCGTGTAGCTAACGTGACTGACGTACTGAAAGAAGGCCAGGAAGTGAAAGTCCAGGTTGCAGATGTCGACAACCGTGGCCGTATCAAGTTAACCATGAAAGACATTGATCAGGCTTAATTTCAGGCCCTGATGAATTGAAAAAGCCCGCTTTATGAAGCGGGCTTTTTTATGGCATGATCGCAAAATAAAATGGCAGGAATGTGGATGCACGCGGATGCAACAGTATTATTTTTCCCTCCATGACACCACACAACAGTTATTTCTGCATCGGGGGCCGGCCGCCGAAACAGAATTTATCTAGCTGGACTATACCCGGGAAGATGTACGCCAGCATCCGGAACAGTGGCAGCAACAGGTACTGCAGCACACCCAGCTGTGGCTGAATGAATATCATCTGCGAGATATTTTAAATCTGGAACATCCCTGTAATTTCGACAGTCTGGAAGATTATGACCTGCTGATTTTCCGCAAACTGATTACTCCGGATGACCAGATTTATAACTTTAATGACGAAGCGCATGAGCATGTGTTTGGCTTAAGCACCACACCGGTCAGTTTTATTCTGACCCCGCAGGTGCTTATTACGGTGAGTGAGCAGGGCAATAAAGCCATCGAAAATTATATTGCCCGTTTAGATACCATTTTAAGCCGGCCGGCTGAAGAGCAGAATAAACCAAAAAAACTGGCGACCTCGCCTCTAGATTTGGCCTTACGTTTACTGAACAGTATGGTCGATGACTATTTAAACCTGCGTCATCCTTTAACCCGCCGGGTCGAGTTTTGGCAGCGTGAGCTGTTGCAGGGCCATCGCCGTTTTAACCAGTGGCATCAGTTGCTACAGGAAAATATGGCATTTCAGCATGTGGAAAATCTGTGTGAAGAACAGATTGATACCTTGCAGGAACTGCGCGATGAAATTGTCGAAAACTATCTGCATTTAAAAGGCAAGAAACGCAGTGAAAAACAGGAAATCATGCTGGTGCGGGTAGATGACTTAAGCAGCCATGTGGCCCGCATCCAGAAACATACCTTGCGTTTAAGAAGTGCCATTCAGGCGGCCATTGACCTGCATTTTTCTGCCATTGCCAACCAGACCAATGAAAATATGCGGATTCTGGCGATTATTACCGCGGTGTTTGCACCCTTAACCCTGTTAACCGGAATTTACGGCATGAATTTCGTGATGATTCCGGGGCTGGATTCACCCTATGCTTTCTGGGTGATGCTTGGCACCATGCTTATTACCACCTTGTTGCTGCTGTATTATTTTTATCGGCGGCATATGGTGGGGCGCGGTGAAAAAAGTGTGCTGGACATGCTTTCGCAGCGGCCGGATCGGACCCGGATGGACCTGTTCTGGTTTCTGGATTATGTGCCTGGCAAGCCATTACTGCCGGAAGGTCAGAACGCTCTTCGAGATTCTCAGCTTAAACCAAAATAATGCAGCCTTCATTTGCCTGCCCGAAAGAAAGCATCTGCTTTCTTTCGGGCAGCGTGCAGATTTCATCGCACTGCAATAAAAACCGGTTAAGGTGAAGATGAAGGATTTTGCTGGGCCTGCTGCAAAAGCTGATAAATCTGATCTTTCAGTTTTAATTTTTTGCGTTTCAGCGCCTCGATATCATCATTAATCTGATGAACCGGATCAAGCTCGAGCTGGCTGATTTTCCGGTCCAGATGTTCATGATCTTCAAACAGGCGCGCAAAATGTGGGTTGTCTTCGCGCAGTTGTTGCATTAATTCCCGAAACTCCGGGAACATGAGTTTGACCTTTTTGTTGCATTCTTTTGTTTTCATTGCGACCGTCTATTTTCCCAAAAATAAAGAGAGGGAAATACGCAGATTTCCCTGTAGAGAGTAAATGGCGTGGTGCCTAGCTTTGTCTTAAATGCAGATGTTTGACTTCTTTGCGCAAATTTTGCAGCTCATCAATCAGATCGAGCATCATGGCGACGGCAGAAAAGCTGGCATTAAAATCACGTTGCAGGCGATAGGCCTGGCGGGCACGAGAGACATCTTCCCCAAAAAACTGGTGAATCCGTTCTTCCGGACGTGAAGGGAGAATGTCATATTCTAAAAGCTGTAATACCCATTCCGGGCTTTGACCACAAGCTTCAGCAAAATGCTCTAAATCAAAAGATACGCGCTCATCTATAATTTCAGCTTGTGGGCGACCAGACTGGGAGTTTTCGCGATATTGGATCGTGGTCATGGCTTACTCCTTTTAGCTTGAACTTGTTAAAACAAGGAAGAGCAGATGCATGGGTTGTTCTAACGTAATTTCGGGTCTATGCGCTGCGCTCTTGTTGTTTTATCTGAAGGATTAATTTTATTTAAAACCATATTTCAGCATTTGGCTGTTTTGTTTGGTATTCCTTTGTGCTTGAAACGTAGCCTTGCTTGCTTTTTCGCCATTTTGCTGGCACCAAGGACGCTCAGCAGGCCTACTTTTGGCTAATCTCCAGTTTAAATAAACTGTTTAAATTTTATTCATTATTCAGGCTTTCGAGAGGGACGGACAGAGGGTAGAGCAACTATATTGTTTCAAATTATGTCCATATCATTAAGATAAAATGAAGGCTTCCGTAGAAGCCTCTTGTAAACTTGTTGAAGAATCAGTATTTAATCCAGGTCACGCTACGACCAATCACGGAAACACCGACATAGCCGCGTAAGGTCAGGCGTTTACCGTTGGCACTTAGGCGTGCCTTGCCTTTATAGACTTTGCCACCAATCGGGTCGAGTACACTGCCTTGCACAAACTGTAACGGGTTTTTTGGATCCTGCTTAAAGCCCCAGATAAATGGCAAGCCGATAAACGGTTTGTTTTTAAGCTGGCCCGGACATTGGTGGCAAATATTCATTTTTTCTGCACCCGGAATGTTGCGGGTTTCAACAATAATACCTTCATAGGTGCCATCTGGCTTTTTACGGATTTCGACATCGGCACGGGAATAACTGGTACGGTCATCAATTGTTTTCCATTTCCCCACCAATGGATCATTCTCTGCGAAAGATACGCCTGAAACTGTTGCCAAAAGCAATCCAGCAACAATCCCTGTAAATCCCTTTTTCATGATTATTATCCCACAACGCAATGCGCGTTATTAAAATTAGAGTAAAGTACCTAATTCTATAGAAGAAAATACTGTTAAATCAATGAGATAATAAGTGAAAACGATCACAATAAGATATGAAACTGCTAAGTAGTTTAAGCTATTGCGTGCGCTTGAATTCATCAGTCAGGTTATAAACTGAATATGTGCTTGCGGTAGATGAATAAAGCGGTATGGTTTGTCGTAATCCAGTCGCTTAAAAAAGATGAGTAACAGCTTGAGCGAGATTGATGCTGAGTTCAGTAAAAAGCGTGCGCTATTTGAAGCTATATCTACAGCGCAAAAAGCTTGAATAAACGTATGAAACTAAATATAAAAAAAGAGACCAAACCGTTCTCCGGTTTGATCTCTTGGTCGGCTTGAATGGTGCGGCTTAGCTTAGGTGTTCACCAAACAGGCCGAGTGCTTCTTCTGCAGTAAACTGATAACGTGCATTACAGAACTGGCAATCCATCACAATCGGGTTTTGATGTTCCAAGGTTTCGCGTACTGCATTGGCCCCAATCTGGGTCAGTGCCGTAGCACAGCGTTCTTTGGAACAGGTACAGCCAAATTTAAGATGTTCAACTTCTGGCAGACGTACTTCTTCTTCGTTGTACAGACGGTACAATACTTCCTGAACTTCCAGATCGGTCAGTTCGCTGGTTTTCAGGGTTTCGGTCAGCATGGTCAGACGTGGCCATAAATCTTCATCTACACGTTGCTGTTCTTCTTCGCTATTTCGCGGTAACAGCTGAATCAGCAAACCGCCAGAACGCTGGTCGTTGCTGGCCAGTACAATACGGGTTGGAATTTGTGCAGATAAATCATAGTATTGCATCAGGCAGCCGGCCAGGTTTGGCTTGTCTAAAGGCACAATACCCTGATAACGCTCACCAAATTCCGGTTCAATATTAATAAACAGCACCGGATTGACCAGGGTTTTAAGTACCGTGCTGCTGTCTTCAGCCTGCTGGAAATGTGGATCTGGTTCATAATCTGCCAAAGCACGAATTTCACCCAGATGGTTACATTCGGCCATTGCCCATTTAAAGGTACCGCTGGCCTGAATTTGCAGGCTAATCCGACCTTTAATTTTTAAGGTACTGGCCAGCAAAGCGGTGGCACTGAGCATTTCTCCCAAAAGGACCTGAATGGCTGGCGCATAGTCACGTTGGGCCAAAATGGTTTGCAGGGCTTCTTCAAGATGAACAATCTCACCGCGGACAGGGCTATCTTCAATAAAAAAGCGTTGGCGTAAATCAGACATAAAATTCTCCATAACCCTGCATTAATGGTGATGATATTGTAAATCACAAGTCAGTTTGATTCATTACGTGTTACATCAATATGATGGTTTTGTAGTGAACGCTTTAAATCTACACCGGTCGGGCTTTCCCGGACCTGAGCATCATTCTCGAACAGGTGCTCCAGCTCGGCCAGTGCATTGCGATGAGTTTCATAGATTTTTTGCTCATCGGTATAAATATTCTGCTGCTGGGCCAGTAATTTTTCATCATAACTGCGAAACAATTCGATACTCTTGTAAGCATCTTCTTCAGCAATACCCTGGTCGCGCAGCGCGCAATAGGCCATGCCTAAAGAAGATAAATAGGTTTCGCGCCAGATGTGTTCAACGCCTAAATCCCGCAATAAATGCACATGATGGCGGTCACGGGCACGCACCAGCAGTTTGAGCTGCGGATAATTCAGGCGGATATGCCGGGCCACATTCATCGAGTCTTCAATATCATCAATGGCCAGAATAAAGGTCTTGGCATGTTCAATCCCCGCAGCACGTAAAATATCGGGCTGGGTGGCATCGCCATAATAGACTTTACCGCCATAATTGCGCACAAAATCAACTTTATCCAGGTTGCTGTCAATGGCGGTATAGGGTAGGTGCTGCAAATAGGCCACCCGTGCAATAATCTGCCCAACCCGGCCAAAACCGGCAATAATCAGCGCTGGATGCGCATCGGGAATCTGGTCATATTCCGGCGTCTTGTCCTGATTCAGACGCGGAATCACCTGGCTGGTCATGAACCAGTACAGCACCGGGGTTAGCACCATCGACAGGGTCACCATCAGGGTAATCGGCTCTAAAATGGCCTGTGCCACCACTTTTTCTGTTAAGGCAACCTGTAACACCACAAAGGCAAATTCACCGCCTTGCGCCAGACAGGTGGCCAGTAGCAAACTGTTTTGCCAGGAATATTTAAAATACCGGGCAATTGCGGTCAGGGAAATAAATTTCACCAACAGCAGTACTAAGGCGCCGCCGAGAATGAACAGTGGACTGTCGATCAGCAGGGACATCTGAGTGGTCATCCCCACGGTCATGAAAAACAGGCCGAGCAATAGTCCTTTAAACGGTGCAATACTGGCTTCCAGTTCATGCCGGAATTCGGAATCGGCCAGTAGCACCCCGGTCAGGAAGGCGCCAAGCGTGGTGCTAATCCCCAAGACATCCATCAGGCAGACCACGGCCAGCACAATAAACAGGCCGACCGCGGTAATCAGCTCATGCGCGCCGGTTTTGGCAACAAAACGGAAAAACGGGCGCATGAGATAACGGCTAAATAAAAACAGTCCGCTAAAGGTGGCCAGAATCGCGGCGAAATAGGCCAGCCCATGATGAGTCGATTCAGTACCGGCCAGCAAGGGAATAATTGCAATTAATGGAATGGCGGCGATATCCTGAAATAGCAGAATTGAAAAAGACTGCTGGCCATAACTGCTGTTCAGTTGCTGTTTTTCATTTAAAAGTTGCAGCACAAAGGCGGTTGAGGACAGGGCCAGGGCAAAACCAATAATCAGGCTGGCGGCAATCTGCTGCTGCAAACTGAAAAACACCAGAATCGCCAGTAACAGGCCAGTGACGGCCACCTGCGCGCTGCCCATGACAAAAATCGACTGACGCATTTGCCAGAGCCGCTGGGGTCTGAGTTCCAGACCAATAATGAACATCAGTAAAATGACGCCAAATTCAGCCAGTTCCTGAATGGCTTCCGGGTCGCTGGCGATATTGAACACACTCGGGCCCAATAAAATACCGGTAAACAGATAGCCGAGTACGGTGGCAATCCCAAAACGCTTGAGCAGCGGAACCAGTAATAAAGAGGCACCCAGAAACAGGGTGATTTGCAGCAGTAACGACATCGACAATCCTAGGAGTTATGGTGCCCTCAGGCTGCAGCTAAGTCAGTGGTTAACTGAATTCCTGAGGGTCTATATCTAAGCTAAGTTTCATATTTGATGGCTTGTGATGCAACATATTTTGCCACCATGCACGTAGATAAAAATGTAAACGGGCACGATCTTGCGACAACAATACTAAATGGGCCTGATAGCGGCCGGCCTTGCGTTCCATTGGTGCCGGAATCGGTCCCCAGATATCAATTAACTGTTCAGAATTTTCTCGCAGCCATTGAGCATGTTGCTGTAAAAACTGCTGATTCTGCTCCTGACTTTTAGATTCGCAGCGAATCAGGGCGGTATAGCGAAATGGGGGCAGCAGGGCGGCCTGACGTTCTTTTAAGGTTTGCCGGGCAAAGGCACGATAATCCTGCTCGACCAGGGTGCTCAGCAGCGGATGATCAGGACGCAGGGTCTGTAAATAGACATCGCCTTTATGTTCACCGCGGCCGGCACGACCGGCCACCTGCACAATCAGCTGCGCAGTCCGCTCTGGCGCCCGGATATCAACACTTAACAGGCCGGCATCAATATCCAAAATCGCCACTAGAGTCACATAAGGAAAATGGTGGCCTTTGGCCAGCATTTGGGTGCCGAGCAGAATCAGCGGCTGGCTGGTTTGAATGCGGTCATAAATTTTTTGCCAGCTGCCGACGCGGCTGGTGGAATCGCGGTCCACCCGCACCACATCGTAATCCGGGAACAGCTGTTGCAGGTTTTCTTCAACCTTGGCTGTGCCCATGCCCAGGGTTTTCAGTTCGCTATGCTGGCACTGCGGACATTGCTCCGGCTTGCGGTGAATGGTGCCACAATGATGGCAATGCAGATGGGTATATGGACTATGATGCAGGGTAAAATTGGCATCACAGTGTGGGCATTGTGCCTGCCAGCCACAGCTGTCACAGACCAGCACTGGCGCATAACCGCGGCGGTTTAAGAAAATCAGCACCTGTTCTTTTTTCTGCAGGCGTTTTTTGATTTCCTGAATCAGCAGCAGGCTTAGACCTTGCTGCTTTTGCGCAACTTTTAAATCAATGATGTGAATTTTCGGCATCAGTGCCGGGCCGGCACGCTGGTTCAGTTCCAGACGGATCATTTTACCCTGTTCCGTTAAGGCATAGCTGTCAATGCTGGGCGTGGCCGAACCGAGAATCACCGGGCAGTGTTCTAAATGAGCACGGTATAAGGCCACATCGCGGGCATGGTAACGAAAGCCTTCCTGCTGTTTAAATGACAGGTCGTGTTCTTCATCCAGAATAATCAGCCCCAGATTGGGCAGCGGGGTATAAATTGCCGAGCGTGTACCAAGAATAATCGAAGCCTTGCCAGTCTGGGCGGCCTGCCAGGCCTGCAGACGTTTGCTGTCATTTAAACCGGAATGCAGCAGCGCAATATGACAGTGAAAACGAGACTGGAAGCGGCTAATGGTTTGAGGGGTCAGGCCAATTTCCGGCACCAGCACCAATACCTGTTTTCCCTGTTTTAGCACTTCCTGCATGATCTGCAGATAGACTTCGGTTTTACCACTGCCGGTCAGACCATCGAGTAAAAAGGCCTGATAACGATGCTGTGCTTTCAGTACGGTTTCAATGGCCCGTTTCTGGTCGCTGTTCGGGGTTAACGGCATTTGCGCCAGCGTCATTGGCACCGGGCTAAAATCCTGCTGCTCCAGATCGCAATAGCAAATCTGCTTTTTTTCCAGCGCTTTTAAGGTTGCAGTTTCAATACCGGCCAGATTCAGGATATTTTCTGAAGTCCCGCTCGGATGCAGCTTCAGGACTTTATAAGCCTCCTGCTGCTTCTCGGAGCGCTTCAGTTTGGCTTCGGCCTGATCATCCAGTAGTTTCCACATTCGTGCCAGTAAATTATACGGGCGTCCCTGACGTAACAGGCTGGGCAGGGCGCTATGCATCACTTCGCCAATCGGAAACTGATAATACTGCGCCGACCATGTCAACAAAGTTAAAACTTTCTGATCTAGAATCGGCTGCTGGTCGAGCAGCTCGCTAATGGCTTTCAGTTTAATCTTGGGGTCAAGCGGATGATCGGGCGGGAGTTTTTCAATAATGATGCCCACCAGATTCTGCCGGCCAAAGGACACCAGCACCCGCGCGCCGACGGCAGCCTGCTGATATTCAGCCGCACTGAGCATATAGTCAAACCCGTCATACAGATAGACCGGAACAGCTACACGAACACGGTAGATGGGGGCGGGATGGACGGGCGAATTTGGCATAACAGCGGGTCTGCTTCCTGATGAAAATGTCGTCGTGCTCGATCTGGAGTTATGATAGAGTGAGCAAATAATTTATATCTCAGAATATGAATGATTTTGGTGGTGAGACGCAACTGCGTTGAATAATTTTTTGGAAAATTAGAGCATTACAATGCCTGCATATCAGTTTACAGCCCTTGATGCATCAGGAAAGCAGCAAAAAGGGGTTTTAGAAGGGGATTCTGCACGGCAGATTCGTCAGCAATTGCGTGACAAGGCCCTTATCCCGATTAGTGTTGATCCGGTAGAACAAAAACAGAAGCATCAGGCCCAGCGCTGGTTCCAGAAAAAAATGACCGCTTATGATCTGGCCTTAATGACCCGGCAGCTGTCGGTACTGGTAGCCGCAGCCATCCCGCTGGAAGAAGCCTTGCGCGCCGTGGCCAAGCAAAGTGAAAAAGCCCATGTGCAGAATTTATTGCTGTCAGTACGCTCCAAGGTTTTAGAAGGATATTCACTGGCCAATGCCTTGCAGCAGTCGGGGCATTTTCCGGATTTATATATTGCCACCATTGCCGCCGGGGAACGTTCTGGACATCTGGATTTAATTCTGGACCAGCTGTCGGACTACACTGAAAACCGCTTTGCCATGCAGAAAAAAGTGCAGGGCGCGATGATTTATCCGATTATTTTAATGCTGATGTCCTTTGCCATTGTGATGGGGCTGATGACCTATGTGGTGCCGGATATTGTCAAAACCTTTGATCAGGACAAAGGCGCCTTGCCGTGGATTACCGTGGCGTTAATGCAAGCCAGTGATTTTATCCGTCTGGCCTGGCCCTTTTTGCTGGTCGGGACGATTCTGGGCATCTTCCTGTTGGTCCGCTTTTTAAAAACCTCGGCCGGCCATTATGCATTTGATCGTTTAACCCTCAAACTGCCACTATTTGGTAAACTGTCACGTGGTATAAACGCAGCACGTTTTGCCAGCACCCTGTCGATTCTGACCCAGTCCGGTGTACCATTGGTTGATGCCTTAAAAATTGGCGCTGCGGTCAGCAGTAACTGGGTGATCCGCGATTCGGTTAATCTGGCGGCCGAGAAAGTCACCGAAGGGGGGAACTTGGGCACCCAGCTGGAGCGCAGTGGTTATTTCCCGCCGATGATGGTACAAATGATTAAAAGTGGTGAAGCATCGGGTGAGCTCGACCGGATGCTGGAGCGCGCATCGACCATGCAGGATCGGGAGGTGACCACGCTCATCTCGACCTTACTGGCGCTGCTGGAGCCCTTAATGCTGGTGCTGATGGCCAGTATTGTGCTGGTGATTGTGATTGCGGTGATGCTGCCTATTGTCAATATGAATAATATGATTTAAATCGAGACCCATTGAAGATAACAAATGATGAAAGATTCAAGAGAGAACCTGATGCAACGGAAATCCTATTCGAATAAACAGGCCGGTTTTACCCTCATTGAAGTAATGGTGGTGATTGTCATTTTAGGCGTGCTGGCGGCGCTAATTGTCCCGAACGTGATGGGCCGTGGTGAAAAAGCCAAAGTCGATACCACCGCAATTACCTTAAAAGGTGTGGCCGGCGCGCTGGATCAATACAAGCTGGACAATGGCCGTTATCCATCCATGCAGGATGGCGGTTTAGATGCGCTGGTCAATCAGCCCGCGTCAGCTAAAAACTGGTTGCCGGGTGGTTATGTCAAAGGCGGTTATCCAAAAGACAGCTGGGACAATGACATTCAATATGTAATTCCAGGCTCTGAAGGTCGCGCTTTTGACCTGTATTCTTTTGGTGCAGATGGTCAGCAGGGCGGTGAAGGCACCGATGCCGATATTTATTATCAGCCTTAAGCCGGCTTGATTATAAATGCCGTGATGGAATATATCACTTCACCTGATTGGACTATTCAATTAAAGGTGAAGTGATAATAGCTCTTAATTATAAAAAATATACTAATATCTTGATAAATATAGATTTAAGATAATCTTCCAGATTTGAGATTCATAATAAGAATTATTCCCAACAGTACTGATTACAATAATCCCGGGAATGTGGAGCAATATCATCTATTTATTTCATTAAAACCGTTCATAATAAGTCAAAAGGCACATATTTGTCTGGAGGATGGTATGAAAGCATTAATCTTGTCGGATGAAATTAACCAGTTTCACTGGACGATGCTGAAGTCTGTTCTGCTGATTTTAAGCCTGCTTCCCTTGAGTCAGGGCTTTTTGCATCTCTGGCAAAGCACCGAAGGCAGCAGCCAGATTATGGTCGGTTTCTTCGCCCTGAGCCTGATGAGCTCGTGCTTGCTCTTAAGTTTCTGGTCGGCGCTACAAGCCACTATTTTAAAACTAGAACCAGAACAGGCCTCTTGCTTTGAGCAGGCAGTGGTAAAAGTCTATCGTTATTTGCCGATGCTCTCTCTGGCGGCGATGCTGTCCTATCTGGTGACCCAGCTTTAAATATAGACAAAATAAAAAAACCGAGGCATGCACCTCGGTTTTTTTATTACGCCTCCCTTTTACAAAGGGTGAGAAGCACTGCTTCGTAAGGGAGGGATTTATAAAGTTAATCCCCTTAACCCCCCTTTGATAAAGGGGGACTTCATAGGCGAATTATCTTCTCGACTTAAAGCTCACATCGACCTTACGTGGACGATAGATCCAGCCCAAAACCAGCAACAGGAAGGAGAAGATCAGCACCGGCCAATCACTAAGGCGGGTATATAGGGTCTGGCCCTGCATTGCCGGTAACTCACCGCGCAGCACTGCTTCCTGATCAATCGGAGCCTGCTGCACAATATGACCCTGATGGTTAATAAAAGCGGTCACGCCGGTATTGGTGGCTCGAATAAACCAGCGGCCATTTTCTTTGGCACGCATCTGCACCATCTGTAAATGCTGCCACGGGCCGGCTGTACCGGTAAACCAGGCATCATTGGATACAGTCACCAGAAAATCACTCTGGCTGGCATTACGACGAGTCAGATTCGGATAGGCCACTTCATAACAGATGGCTGCACCCAACGGTGAGTTATGAATCATCAGCGGCTTTTGTTCTTTGGCACCGCGCGAAAAACCACTCATGGATGGATCATTCTGCAAGGCCGGCAAGACCCAGCTTAACAGGCCGGATAAAGGAATATATTCACCAAATGGCACCAGACGCTGTTTCTTGTATAAGCCTTCTGAATCTGTACCGGTGGCCATAATACTGTTGTAGTACATCGGCTGGCCATTTTGCTGAGATTCAGGCAGGTCCCAATACGGAATACCGGTGACCCAGGCACTTCCCGATTTTTCCGCCTCGGTTTTCATGGCCGCTAAAAACGGTTCGATATCGGTCTGGAACATTGGAATGGAAGATTCCGGCCAGACAATCAGGTCGCGGCCCCATTCGGTGCGGGTCAGTTCACTGTAGATCAGCAGGGTTTTCAGTTGATATTCGGTCAGCCATTTCAGGTCTTGTGGAATATTGCCCTGAATCAAGGACACGGACAGCGGCGGTTCATCTTTCTCGCTGACAAAACTGAGCTGGGAAGCACCCCAAGCACCGGCCAGGAGCAGCAATGACGGCACCAGCCAGAAGATGCGTTTATTCAGAATTTCCACCAGCGCACAGGCCAGAATAAGGGCCACAAACGACACTCCGAACACCCCGAATAAGGGCGCATAGCTGTCCAGAAAACGCTCAGTAAAGGCATAGCCGACAAATAGCCACGGGAAACCGGTAAATACCCAGGTTTTGGCCCATTCAAAGAACACCCACAGCGGAGCGAAAGTTAGTGGCGTTTCCGGGAAGAAGCGGCGATACAGCCAGGTTTGAATGGCGGTAAACAGCCCCATGGCCAAGGCCATAATCGCAATCATCAGCACGCTTAAAATGGCCGGGGTATCTCCATAGACATGAATGGAGGTATATAGCCAGAAGGCACCGACAAACCACAGGCCAATACCGTAGGCCCAGCCAATAAAAAAGGCCTGTTTGGCAGAGCGCTGACGTAAAACTGCATAAAGCAAGGCCGGAGACAGCAGGGCAATCCACCAGTAATAATACGGTGCCAGGGCAAAACTGAAAATGGCACCTGCGATTAAGGCAATCAGCAGGGGATAAACTAGCGGGAGCTGTTTGTGTTGTTGGGATGAATCTAACAGCTTGGTGAAATAAGTCCTCATTGACGTACAGCTCGAATCAGATGAATAGTGCGTGCATCTGCTTCAAGAATCTTAAACTGCCAATCCCCAATTTCAATAATTTGACCTTGCAGATCACTCACCAATCCAATTTCCTGAAGCAGTAAACCGCCGACAGTTTCTACTTCATCGTCAGAAAAATCAGCATCTAAAACATTGTTAAAGTGTTCAATTGGTGTAAGTGCCTGTACCAGCCAGGTGTTGGCGGTCTGCGGATCATGATCGGGCACAATGTATTGTGCTTCGGCATCAGCCTGATCATGCTCATCTTCAATTTCACCAACAATTTCTTCCAGAATATCTTCTAGGGTTACCAGACCTGAAGTACTGCCATATTCATCAATCACAATAGCAATATGGGTCTGGGTATTTTTCAGCATACGCAGGACCTGATCAGAACGTGCACTTTCCGGCACAAATAGTGGCTGACGCATCAGTGCCCGGATATCGACCTTCGGCGTTGGTTCGGTCAGAAAGGGTAATAAGTCTTTGGCCAGGAGAATGCCCACTACATTGTCAGGCTGGTCTGAAGAAAAGACCGGAAAGCGTGAATGAGCCGACTCGACCAGTACATGCAGAATATCCAGCAGCTCATCATCTTCCTGCAAGCTGATCATGGAAGTGCGCGGGGTCATAACCTCACGGATTTTGGTGGCCGGCAAATCCAGCACACCTTCCAGCATTGCCACAGTATCGGGTTCTAAAAAACGACGTGAATCTTGTACTAATTTTAGCAATTCATCGCGGGTTTCCGGTGCAGTACCTAACCATTTACGTAAGCCACGCATACCCCACGATGGGCCTGATTCCTCGTGCATGATCCTTCCTAAAGACTCGTTGTATCTAAAAAACTTGATTTAATCATACCGCAGAAAATACAGTTGTCTATTGTTTATCGACTTTCGCTGAAACAATGAATTTGATGATTTATCAGGCGGATAAAGCCAGCTTGCAGCATCAGTGGTTTTGCTGGCTTTGTGTTAGAATAGAAAAATTGTATCTCGCCGAGTTTTATTATGTCTGATTCATCCATTACCCCTGCCATTCAGCTAAATACGCGCGGTCTGCGTTGCCCTGAACCAGTGATGATGTTGCATCAAGCCATTCGTAAATCTAAATCGGGCGATGTGGTGGAGATTTTTGCCACCGACAATTCTACTTCGTGGGATATTCCAAAATTCTGTATGCATTTGGGCCATGAGCTGCTGTTACAGGAAGAAGTGCTGGATGCTGCTGGCAATAAAGAATTTCATTATCTGGTCAAAAAAGGCTAGGTCATCCTCCGACAATGCCGCGGTTTTAAAGGCCATGCTTTTTATCGGATAGTTACATATTGATAAACAAGCGGCCGGGTTGAAGCGATGTTTTATGTGGTTATTTTGTATAAAATAGCCACACTTTTTTTTAGCTATTTATTACAGAACAATGATGCCAAGCAATATATTTGCAGCACTAGAAAAATTAGGCCTCAGCCCACAAAAACGTGCCCTCCATATTCAATTTTCTCAGCCGGCCTTAAATGCCGATGTTTTCTTGCAGCGCATCGATGGTGAACACCAGCTCAATGACGGTTTACATGCCGAACTGATCTGTCTTTCGACCAATGCCCAGATTCCGTTAAAACAGTTTATCGGCGCGCAGGTTGCCGTCGATCAGGTCACTGATCAGGGCCAGCTGTTTCGCAGCAGCGGCATCATCACCGCCGCCGCGCAAGGCCAGAGTGATGGCTCTCTCACCCTCTATAAACTTACGCTAGAAGATCCAACCGCACTCTGGCATAAACGCCGTAATAGCCGCGTGTTTATGAATAAAAGCGTACGTGAGGTCAGTGAAATTTTATTTAAAGAATGGCAAAACAAAAGCCCGCTCTTTACTGCCAGCCTAACCCTGGACTTAACCGGACTGACCCAGGAACTGGATGTGCGTCCTTTTATCATGCAGTCCAATGAAACCGACTATGACTTTTTGACCCGGCTCTGGCGCAGTGAAGGCATTAACTGGCTGATTGATGAAGCCCAGTTACAGGTTGTACATTCCAGCAGCCCGCTTCAGGCCCAGAAACTGCGCCTGATTGATGACAACAGCCAGTACAGTGCCTTAAACCGCCGCAGTATCCGCTTTCATCGCTCCAGTGCCACCGAACAACTGGACAGCATCACCCAGTTGATTGCCCAGCGCAGCCTGCAACCGACTGCCGTACATCTACAACGCTGGCAGTCAGACAGTCTCAGCCAGGAAGAAGGTGCCGGTTCCGTACAAAGCAAACACCAGCACAGTCATAATCAGGACAATGCCAGCTTAAGCCTGGAACAAGCCTGGCAGATCAGCCCGGCCTGGATGCAGGATTTAAATGGCGAAGACCAGGCCACCGCATCCTCTAATAACCAGCTGGACAAACTGAACCAGAACCTCAGTCACTACCACGACCTGCAATCCAAATACTTCAGCGCCCATTCCACCGTCCGTGATGCCCAGGTCGGCTACTGGTTTGAACTGAATGAACATCCCGAAATTGACCAGCACAGCGCAGCCGACAAAGAATTTCTAATTACCGGCAAACAGTTCTATAACCAGAACAACTTACCTAAAGACCTCAAGCAGCAGATTAACCAACTACTCAGCCAGAGCCACTGGCATAGCCATATTAATGTTAAACACGAACAACACCCGGATGAACGTCAAGGCAATACCTTAACCTTACAACGCCGCAATATCCGCACCGTACCGGAATATCATCCACTACGGCACCGACCGGCGGCTCATCCACAGCGCGCCCGGGTAGTCGGTCCTGCTGGCGAAAGCATCCATGTCGATGAATGGGGCCGGATTAAAGTCCGTTTCCTGTTTACCCGCAGTGATGACCACCAGCATGATGGCGGGGCCGGCAGTAATGACAATGACACCGATTCCGCCTGGGTGGATGTACTGACGCCTTGGGCCGGAGAAGGCTACGGGGCACGTTTCCTGCCACGGATTAATGAAATTGTGGTGATCGACTTCTTTGACGGTAACATCGACCGGCCATTTGTGGTGGGGCGTTTACATGAAGCAGAACGCTCGCCAACCCGCTTTGATACCCTAGGCCAGCTACCCGACACCAAAAAACTCAGCGGGATCCGCTCACAGGAAATTGAGGGCAGTGGTTTTAACCAACTACGTTTTGATGATACTCCGAAGCAGATTTCAGCCCAGCTGCAAAGTAGTCATGGTTCTACCCAACTGAACCTGGGGAACTTGAGCCATCCCAAAGCCAGCGCTGAAAGTGATGGCCGTGGTGAAGGTTTTGAACTGAGAACCGATCAGTGGGGTGCAGTACGTGCTGGAGAAGGCTTACTGATTTCCACCCATCCACAGGCACAAGCCGAAGGCAATCATCTCGATGCCAGTGAAGCCAAGAGCCAGCTAGAAAGCAGCTTAAACAACAGTACTGCCCTAAGTGAAGTGGCCGAAAACCAGCAGACTGACCCTTTAGAAGTTCTCGATAACTTAAAGAATTTTTTAGAGCAGATCGAACAGCAGGATGAAAGCAAAGCCGCTGCTTTTAAACAGGCACTGATGATCCTCAGCGCACCAAACTCTATTGCTTTAAGTAGCCAGCAAGATGTGCATCTCTCTGCTGATGGTCAGATCAGCCACAGTGCAGGAGAGAGTATTAACCTGAGTACGCAGCAGTCTTTGATAGCACATGCCAGCCAGAAACTGAGTTTATTTGCAGCACAAGATGGTGCACGACTGTATGTAGGTAAAGGCAAGGTTGAGATTCAGGCACAGGGTGATGGTGCAGATCTTATTGCCAGAAAGGGGGTGCAAATTATTTCGACGGAAGACAGGATTGAAGTCAAGGCGAGTAAAAAAATTATATTGGTGGCTGGAGGAAGTCAGATTGAGATTAGTGGTTCAGGTGTGTTACCGACCACGGGTGGCAAGTTCGAGGTGAAAGCAGGGCAGCATCAGTTTGTACCTGGCACGAAAGTAAATATGAACTTACCATTCTTCCCACAAAGTGTGTGTTGGGAATGTTTGGCACGAAGAGCAAGTCAACGTGGTGCATTTGTCAATAAAGGGGATGGTTCATAAATGATAAATTTATTACATCCTGATTTACATCATTTTTTTGAAGAATATCCATCTGAGGAAAATAAGACTTATTTTATTTATGCGTTGGCTGATGCAGCACAAGACAGTTGGTTCTTAAAAAAGAATTCACATTTACATTATCGCAATTTATTAACAGAAGCTGCTGGTGATAAAGCTGCAGAAATATCACCTCATTTGGTTCAACTCGGGCACAATCATAATATCGAGTGGCACTATATCTCTAAACGCGTGGTTGGGACTCCTCGATTAACCTTAATAATAAGTTCTTTAGATTTTGATAGTTTATACTCACATTTGAGACAATTTCTAAATGTCCAATTTGAAGGTGGATTAGAGATGTATTTAGCATTTTGGGATCCAGCTATTCTTGGTACTTTAGTTGGTCAAATTTCAGATCAGACTCTTTATGTTCAGCAACAAGTGTTATCAGACCAGCAGAAGAAAGTGTTATTAGAGCCTATTCATAGTTGGTGGTATTGGGATCGAAAAGAAAAATTACATAAAATCATCGGTGGTAATGGTCATGAATCTCTGAAATTTTATGATTGGAAAAATCCGTTTACATTTACGCTACTACAAGAAGAATTGATGGTGGAAGCAACCTTTCCTGACCATTTGATTTATTATCTAAATCTGAATAACCCCTTCCTGGTTGAGGGCTTTAATGAATGGGAGCTTTACCAGTATGTTGTGGAAAAAATAGCATTAGCACGTGAATATGGTTTGGAAGGTACTCGGGATATTTTAAATTTTATTTGTCTAACGTTGATATATAAAAATACTTTCGAGCAAGAAGAGCTGCTTCAAAGTGTGCTGCTAAAAGTGAAAAATAAGATGATGACAATGGATCAGGCGATGGAAGACTTAGAGAGTTTAGTTGACGAAAACGAATAAACTCATAAAGCATAACTTTATGCTAACACAATTAATTTGGCATCAAAGAAACGTGAAGTTAGGAATATTCTTTAAGTAAATTAAAAATTATAGGTGATGTGATGAATATATTTAAAAAAATTGTGATGCTGCCAGTAGGCTTGGCTTTAGGTTTGGTAGGATGTAGTTCAGGTTCCAGTAAAACCTATATTCTTACGACAACATCGTTCGGTTATGACCCAAGATATAGACCTTATATTGTACAGGTGAATGGTGAAGAAGTTGGAGGAGGCTTTGGGGCAGCCACTAAACGATCTGCGATTATTACAGGTCCACAATACATCAAATGGGGGGAAGGAAATAGCTATAAAGAGCATATTGCAAAAAATGTCCCACACTTAACAAAGGAGGATTTAAAAGGTAAAAGCTATTTAGCAGTGCACCTTTATCCAGATGATACGGTTGAAATCACATTGACTGAAGGGCGAAATATGCCTGATGCTACAAAAATGGGATTAGAAGTGAGATCGAAATTAATTGATGAATTAAATGAGAGTGATAAAAAAATAAAAAGGTAAGAATATGGTTTCTCAATTACAAAAAATAAAAAATAGCAATCAAGATGTTAGTAACCAGTCTCCACAAGCCAAGCAAGATTGTGCGGATGTAGTTAATATTTCTGTTTTTTTTGATGGGACAGGAAACAATTTAGAAGCAGACCAAGATAAAGGAAAGCTCGCCAACCCAGCAAAGTTATGGCGAAATGCACAATCTTATAGTTTATTCGAAATTGAGCGTACAAAGTCGCCAGTGAAGTTAAATCATCCTATTTATGTTTCTGGGGTTGGAACCCCATTTAATGGGGAGCTGAGCAAAGTTGATAACATAATAGCTAAAGTGCAAGATCATGATCTTTCGGGCGGTTTTACAGGCGTTGGTGGTAGAAGACGCTTAGAATATGGTGAGAGTCAAATCAGTAAAAGTTTGGAAAACACCTTAAAACAAAAAATAGTCCAAGCTGAAGCGACCTTAAAGCCTCAAGTTGAAGCGCGAAAAAAGGAAGCGATAGTTAAAATGGAGGCAAAGCTCAACGAACATCGTCTAATCAAAAAAGTTAATTTATCGATCTTTGGTTTCTCACGCGGGGCTGCACTGGCACGGGTATTTTGTAATGAAATGATTTGGAAGACTGAAACTGAGGACTTGAGTTTAAAGTATCAAATCTCAGGTCAAGCAGAACCTGCACCGATGGAAATTCAGTTTTTAGGTATATTTGATACTGTTGCATCTTTTGGCTTACCGGCGACGAATATGCCAAATAAATTCAGTTTTAAAGGTCGAGACATGGTGATCGATCCGAGAGTAAAAAATTGTGTGCATCAAGTCGCGGGGAATGAGTTACGTTTTGCTTTTCCTGTAGATTCAATTTGTGTAGATGGTAAATTAGCTAACCCAAGAACATGGAAAGAAATAGTCTATCCTGGGATGCATTCCGATGTGGGTGGTGGTTATGAGCCAAATTCACAAACAATTAGTAATAATTTTGCTCGTATACCTTTGAAGCATATGCTTGAAAGTGCAGCGGTATCAGGTGTGAAAGTATTTGGTTATAGCGAATTAGAAAATAATGACATTAAAATCTTTAATGAAGAGTTTAAGATCGAAGAAAAAACCCAGCAACTTTTTGAAGCCGTTCAAAAAGCAGTAGGAGCCTCGACAGGTGAGGTAAAAAAAGACATTATAAATTATATGAAGCTTCAATATGGTGCCTATGGAACTTTACATCGTCAACGACAACAATATTTAGCACAGGGTAATTCAAAAGAAAATCCAGCTTATCTTTCAGTGAGTCAAATTGCTCGAGAAGAAGCCGGATTTTCTTTACCAACCGGTCCTGCTGATATGGCCACTGAAGTTGAAAGAGTTAAAACAGCTAAAAATTTCACCACATTTGATCAATCTAATTTAACAGGTATAAAACACGTATTTAGAATCATTTATCCATTTGCTAAAGCTTATGAGTTCTTAGTCGATATAGATGATTGGGAATTACAGAGTTGGGAAAAAAATGTTTCACAAGAAGCAGTAGATTTTTATTCAAGCTATGTACACGATTCTAAATATGGTTTCATCTATAATGCAGAGCCATTTAGTTACTTTAGACAACGAACGGTATATGAATCAAAACGAAGCTGGAAAGGTAAAAGAGTCGATAAAAAATTAGGACCTATCCACGAGCAAATAGCTTATGAAAACAATGAATTTGAGAAAACTTAGAATAATAAGTTTTGAAAGTTAATAAAAACCCTAAGTGGGTTTTTATTAAATAAATTACCTGTTTGGATTGTTCGGACCATCCGTAAGATTCGGGCGTGTCCTCATTTGAAGAATTGGTTTTAAATACTTAAAATGTGTGATTCATAGAGATCGTTTCAATTTAGCGATCTCTAAATCCATCTTGTAATTGGCATGTTGAATCCGTTCATTGGATGGGTTGTATTGCTTATGGACCTCATCAGAGAAAGGGGTTTCTTCACATAATTCAAAGTACCTTTCCATCGGTGTTTTACCTTTCAAAGCTGAATGTGGTCTCATCCAGTTATAGTAATGCTGCCATTCGGCTAGCTTGTCTTGGATATCTTCAGAATTAATATCGACAGTAGAGTAGAACTCAGATTTATCAGTCTTTTGAGAGCGCTCTACCTTGCCATTCAAATGAGGTGAACCTGGTTTATTTGGCCTAAATTTGATTCCATGCTGCATCAATTTTTTCTGTACTTTTTCAGCAAAAAATTCCCGCCCACGATCGGTCTGTATTCGCTGTATGGGAAAAGGCATTTCTTCAATTACGCAGTCTAAAAAGTCGAGCGTATTCGCTGCTGTTCGGCGTTTATATATCCTTAAAACGCGATATCGTGTGCAGTCATCAATAGATGTGTACTGATATGGCCCAGGACACAATTTACAGGTATCCATTTGAATTCTATCACCTGGTAATGGGCGTTCATAACGAATGAAATCTACTTTACGACGGAATTTTTTAATCGGTTTGACTTGATGGGTGGAGAGTACTTTATGGATAGTCGCTAAGGACAACGAGACTCCGTGCAGCCTCATCAATTCTGTTTGCAAACGTCGAGCACCCAGATTTCTAGCCGAGCGCATTTCCAATATTAAGGCTTCTAGCTCAGCATTGATGTTAGTATTTGGAGATTTTAATGGGCGTTTACTCTGACTACTTAATCCATCAATACCTTGCTCAGAATATCGTTTCCACCACTTGCGTAATGTTGGTCTAGAAATGCCACATCTCCGACAGACTAGGCCAGCATCATTGGTCTCTTCAAATAATTTAACCCATACGAGTCTTTGTTGAATTTCTCTGTTCATAGACACCCATTATATTGAAATGATGTCTATGAATCACACAACTAAAGTTATAGTAAGCCGTTCATGACTGAGTTTATTCTTCCCCATCAAACTGCCAATACACATCCCCCAATCACTTTCAAAATCAGGGAAAATATCTCCCTGTTTAAAATATTGGCGTGAGTTTTCTTTGGCAAATGTATACCAGTAACCTGCGTGTGGGCAGGGTTCTCCAGCGAGGACCGTGAAAGAATATATTCATTATTACAACCATGAACGAATCAAGGTTAAATTAAAAGGACTGAGTCCTGTAGAATACAGAACTCAGTCCTTAAAAGCTGCTTAATCAAACCGTCCAACTTATTGGGGTCAGATCATACGCGGGTTTATTTTTATCTCAATCGAGATTACATATTTGGATAGTTTGGACCACCACCACCTTCCGGTGTTACCCAGGTGATGTTCTGTGATGGATCTTTAATGTCACAGGTCTTGCAGTGTACGCAGTTGGCTGCGTTAATCTGGAAGCGCTTGGAACCATCATCATTTTCCATAATTTCATACACACCTGCAGGGCAGTAACGCTGAGCTGGTTCATCCCATTTAGGCAAGTTCACATCAACCGGAATCGAGGCATTGGTTAGCTTCAAGTGTGCAGGCTGGTTTTCTTCGTGTACGGTGTTGGATACGAATACTGAAGACAAACGGTCAAAGGTCAGCTTGCCATCCGGTTTTGGATAGTTCGGCTTAAAGCTTACCGCATCTACGGTTTTCAGTGCGCTGAAGTCAGGCACCAAGTCATGCAGGGTAAACGGCACTTTAAAGATGTTCTGGTCAATAAAGTTAAACGCACCACCAAACCATTGACCAAACTTATGCATCGCCGGGCCAAAGTTACGCGCGCTATAAAGCTCTTCTTTCAGCCAGCTGTTGTTGAACTTCTCGGTATAAGAGGTTAATTCTTTTGCAAAGAAATCTTCACCTTCAGTCACGCGGGCAATGGCCAGATCACCACCTTTTTCGACACCGGCAGCAATTGCTTCAAAGACTGCCTCACCACAGAGCATGCCGGATTTCATTGCGGTATGAGAACCTTTGATTTTGGCAAAGTTCAAGAAGCCTGCATCATCACCAATTAAGGAACCACCCGGGAAAGTGAATTTAGGCAGCGAGTTAAAACCACCTTTGGTTACGGCACGCGCGCCATAAGAAATACGCTTACCACCTTCCAGATACTGTTTAATCAGAGGATGAGTTTTCCAGCGCTGCATTTCCATAAATGGATACATATGCGGGTTTTCATAAGACAGATCGACGATCATCCCCAGCGTGACCTGGTTGTTTTCCGCGTGGTAGAGCCACCAGCCGCCGGAAGAACCGGTTTCAGACAATGGCCAGCCGGCACCGTGCATCACCAGACCTGGTTTGTGTTTGGCCGGATCAATTTCCCACAGTTCTTTAATGCCGATGCCGTAGTGCTGTGGATCGGCATCTTTGTCCAAGTTAAATTTCTGAATCAGGCGTTTGCCTAAGTGACCACGACAGCCTTCAGCAAACAGGGTGTATTTGGCATGCAGTTCATAACCTGGGGCAAAGTTATGGGTCGGTTCACCATCTTTACCAATACCCATATCACCAGTTTGAATGCCTTTTACTGTGCCATCTTCATGGTACAGGATTTCAGACGCCGCAAAGCCCGGGAAAATTGACACTTCCAGTTCTTCGGCTTTCTGGCCTAACCAGCGCACCACGTTGCCAAGCGAAATGACATAGTTGCCATCGTTGTGCATAGTTTTTGGCACCATCCAGTGTGGTGCTTCTTTCGAAGTGGTTTCAGACAGCAGGAAGAAGGTTTTATCTTCTGTGACGGGCACATTTAAAGGGGCACCTTCTTCTTTCCAGTTCGGGAACAGCTCATTGATGGCACGTGGTTCCAGCACCGCACCTGACAAGATGTGCGCACCGACTTCGGAGCCTTTTTCTACGACACAAACGGACAGATCATTCAGGTTATTTTCAATTGCAAGTTGACGGATTTTAATCGCCGCAGACAGACCCGCAGGGCCAGCACCTACGATAACCACGTCAAACTCCATCGATTCACGTTCGATGTGTTCCATGTAGGACTCCTCATAATACTAGAAGGTGGCAACCGTCATCTCAGAATCCGGTGCTGCCATGAGTGTTCTTAGTTCCTAGACACAAATTTGCTATCGTGTCTTTTATATTGTGGGCTAGTATAGTTTTAAACCTTAGTCTAGCCAATTGGCTGAATCATATTATTTTTCCGTCAGCAGGGTATTCAATGATGAACAATGAGCACAATGAACCAAATCCGACGAAAAAAGTAGCATTTTCTGATGATAAAAATTTAATGGGCATTGCACAATACTTAAAAGATGCACAGCCCGGTCACAAAAGGTCAATTCCCCCTTTGGAGCACTGGCATCCAAAGCATTGTGGCAAAATGGATTTAACGGTAAAAGCCAATGGAGAATGGTGGCACGAAGGTCAATTGGTGAAGCGCCAGTCATTAATTGAGCTGTTTTCTACCGTACTCTGGAAAGAAGGTCACACGTTCTATTTAAAAACCCCGGTCGAGCAGATTGAAATTGAGGTGGAAGATGAGCCTTTATTTGTCAATCAGGTAGATCAGGTTGATATTGAAGGCAAGACCTATCTGCAACTGACCACTACCACCCAGGACCTGGTGATTGTCGATGAGCAGCATCCGATCTTTATGCGTGAATATGAAGGGGAGTTGCGTCCCTATGTACATGTGCGTTTTGGTCTGAATGCCCTGATCCAGCGTGCGGCTTTTTTTCATCTGATCGAGCTGGGCAGCTTGCAGGAAAATGCCGAAGGCGATGCAATTTTAAGCCTGAAAAGTGGTGATTTGCTATTGCAATTAGGCACCTGAGGTTTAAGCTTGAGCCATCCTATTTCAAACTGCTCATTCCGCTGCCATGACCGCCATTCATCCCCTTGCTCCTTTGTTGCACCCTATGACCAGAGCGCAGGCGGATGCGCCAATCGGGATTTTTGATTCAGGCATTGGCGGCTTGTCGGTGGCGCTGGAAATTGCCCAGCATTTGCCCAATGAACAGATTGTTTATTATGCCGACACGGCGCATGTGCCTTATGGTCCGCGTGATGATCAGGAAATTCGCGAACTGACCGCTCAGGCTATCGAGTGGCTATATCGGCAAGGCTGTAAAATTGCAGTGGTGGCCTGCAATACTGCCTCGGCTTTTAGTCTGGATTATCTGCGTGCGCATTATGGGGAAGATTTCCCGATTGTTGGTTTGGTCCCAGCCTTAAAACCGGCGGTACTGCAGAGCAAAACCAAAACCGTGGCTGTGCTGGCGACACCGGCGACCTTTCGTGGCCAGCTAATTAAAGACGTGATTCAGCGTTTTGCCTTGCCGGCCGAGGTCAAGGTGATTCCTTTAACTTCGCTTGAACTGGTGCCTTTTGTGGAAAGCGGAGCGCAAATGAGTGCTGCCTGTTTAACTACTTTAAGTGAACTGTTACAGCCAGTGGTGGATGCTGGCGCAGATCATCTGGTGCTGGGGTGTACCCATTATCCCTTCTTAAAAACTGCGATTCAGTCTATTTTTGGTCAGAAATTGACATTAATTGACTCAGGAACTGCCGTTGCGCGTCAAACTTCCCGCATTTTAACGAAAAATGAGTTATTATTTGAACAGAGCCGAGCCGATCAGGTGCAGATTCATTGTTATGTCAGCGGTCAAAATGCTGAACATTTACAACCGATTGTCGGGCGTCTGATGCCTGAGCAGATCCGCTGGAAAATTTCCAATCTGCCTCGCTAAGCCAGGCTCCATAAAGAAAGCAACATGATTGCTTCAGCATGACTTATTTTTTTGATTGGGGAACAATACTGATGCCCATTGGGCGCTTCAGCTATTGAGGGAAGGAGAGCCAATGCTCGATAAACGCTATCAGGTATTTATCTCTACGTCCGGTTCAGAGATGCAGCCGGAACGCATGGTATTGACACAGACCTTGGTGGGAATGGGCTTCTTTTCCTGGGGCTTGGAGCAGCGTACGCCATTGAGTACGGCATTTGCTCGTCGTCAGATTGATGACTGCGACTATGTGGTGCTGTTACTGGGCAGCCAGTATGGCGAGCAGTCGGTATCGGGTGTGGGCTATATGCATCTGGAATATATTTACGCGGTCACCAAGCAGAAACCGATGATTGTGTTTATGCACGAAGATCCGGATTCACGTGATGCCAGCTTGCAGGATGCCAAACCTGAACTGCGGGAAAAATTTAAAGAATTCCGTCGCCTGTTGCAGCAGGAAGTTGATCAGGTGTTTTGCTATCGCAGCTTGCGTGATCTGGAGCTGGCGGTACGTTTCAATATGCCGCAAATGCTGGAGCGTTATCCGGTGGTGGGCTGGGTGCGTCCGCAAAATACCCAGGCCCTGCATGATGAAATCGAGCAGCTACAGGCCAAAGTGGCCCAGTTAAAAAATGAACTTGGCAAGACCGAAGCCGATCCGTTTTTAAGCCTGCCCAAAGTATCCATGCATGAAGCTTTCCAGTTTGAATACCGGATGCATGCCTATCAGGATGGTAATTTTAAAGAACTGAAAGTACAAAAACAGCTGACCTGGGCGCAGCTGTTCAGTATTTTAGGCTCGACTTTTATTCATCCGACCCCGGAAGAATATTTTTCCAAACGCATGAATGAATATTTAAATGATACCGGCCTGACTGATGCGCGGCGTGAAATGCCGCGGGCGCATGCGGTGGCACGGGCGCAAATCAATATTCGTGCCTTGCATACCATTAAAATGCAGATGCGCCAGAATGACTGGATTGTGCAGGCCGGCCGGGATGAACGCCAGCGTATGCTATGGCAGACTACAGCCAAAGGGCAGAAGTTGCTGGACAGTAACCTGCTTGATAATGATCGTGTTTTTCAATATAAATCGACGTATTAATTCATTTAGTAACAGACGGGAAAGCTGTTAAAGTAAACGCGTTCCCTAATGATTCCTGAGAGCCTGATGTCTGTTGTTGCGAAACCGAAAATCACCATTATTCTGGCCAATTTGGGTACACCGGATGCACCGACTGTGCCCGCGGTACGACGTTTTCTGAAACAGTTCCTGTCTGATCAGCGGGTGATTGAAATTCCCAAACTGCTGTGGCAAATTATTTTAAGGCTGTTTATTTTACCGTTTCGCCCCAAACGCGTGGCGCATGCCTATGCTATGGTCTGGAATCAGGATTCGCCTATGCGCGAGATTTTGCAGGCGCAGGTCGATGCCGTCAGACAGACCTTAAGCCCGCTCTACCCGGAATTTGAGCTGAATATTGTGCCAGCCATGACTTATGGCAACCCGGGTATCGACGCTTTGCTGGCAAAGCTGGCCCAGCAGCCGCAAGATCATCTCCTTGTCCTGCCGCTATTCCCACAATATTCCGCAACCTCTACCGCGCCGCTGTATGATGCTATAGCCAAATGGATTCCGCAGCAGCGCAATTTGCCGGGGCTGAGCATTATCCGCGATTATTATCAGCATCCTTTGTATATTCAGGCTTTGGCGCAGAGTGTGCGCGAATTTCAGGCCAAGCATGGTCCGGCGGAAAAACTGCTGATGTCGTTTCATGGTATTCCACAGCCGTATGCCGATAAAGGCGACCCGTATGCCGAGCGCAGTCGCACAACCGCTCAACTGGTGGCGCAGGCGCTGGGTTTAAATGAGGATCAATGGGCGATCAGCTTCCAGTCACGTTTTGGCAAACAGGAATGGGTCAAGCCCTATACCGATGTACTGCTCGAAGAATGGGGCAAGCAGGGAGTCAAATCGGTCCAGATCATGAGTCCGGCATTTTCTGCCGACTGTCTGGAAACCCTGGAAGAACTGGCCATACAAAATGCCGAGATTTTTCAGCAGGCGGGCGGGGAACACTATGCCTATATTCCGGCGCTGAACCAGCGGGATGATCATTTACAATTGCTGAATGCCTTGCTTCAGGCTAATCTGGATGCGCTAAAACAGACTTTTGCCCATTTTCAACAGGACGCTTAACTCATGTTACAAGTCAAAATTGTGCCGGTCACGGCATTTGCCCAAAACTGTTCCATCGTCTGGGATGCAGAAAGTAAAGAGGCTATTTTGATTGATGCGGGCGGTGAACCGGACAAGCTGCAGGCAGAAGTCGAAGCACTGGGCTTAACTGTGAAAGCCTTATGGTTAACTCATGGTCATCTGGATCATGCTGGTGCTGTCGGTGCTTTAAAAAAACACTGGAATGTGCCGGTCATTGGTCCGCATAAGGAAGATGCGTTCTGGCTGGATATGATTCAGGAAGTATCGGCGCGTTATGGTTTCCCGATTCCTGAAAAGGTCGAGGTGGATCAGTGGCTGGAAGGTGGTGAGCAGCTGCAGCTGGGCAATGAACAGTTTGAAGTGCGTTTTGCGCCGGGACATACCCCAGGTCATGTGATGTTCTATAATGGCAATTACGGTTTGCTCTGGACCGGTGATGTGCTGTTTAAAGGCTCGATTGGCCGGACAGATTTCCCGCGTGGGAATCATCAGCAATTACTGGATTCAATCCAGCGTGAATGTTTTAGCCTGCCGGATGAAACCCAGTTTATTTCAGGGCATGGTCCGATCAGTACCATTGGTTTTGAAAAACAGCACAATCCTTTTGTGGCGGGGCAGGCCGGTTAATCTGCAAATCTCACCCTAACCAAAGTCAGCACAGTGCTGACTTTTTTATTGCGCCGTTTTGATTGCCATTTATTTGCGAAACGGGTCATTCAGCTGTTTTTTCGCTTCCATGCCCACCAGCCAGGCCATTAAGGCAAATAATACCGCCACCCCAATCAGCAGCGTATCCTGACTATATAAACCGACCGCCAGCATTAAGATTGCGGCAAGCAGAAAGGCGAAAAAAAGAATTTTCAGGAGCGTGGGCATACAGGGCTCGATAATTAGAATCTCGAGGCCATTTAAAAAAGAACCGAATGCGAATAGGGTAACGTTTTGCAGTAAAATTTTTAAATGTGTGCGCTGTTTGCGCAAAGAAGTTTTAAATGTGTAGGATTTTTATTACACCTTTCCAGTAAAAGCGGCTTTTTGTAAAACCGCGTAACTCATTTTAGTCTTCCGGGTTATCTACCGAGGGTGCATCCTGAGTCGGCAGGCGATATTCATCACTGGCCCAGGCGCCCAAATCAATCAGCTTGCAACGCTCGGAACAGAAAGGGCGAAATTCATTGCCTTCCCAGACAGAAGGTTCACCACAACGTGGGCAAGGGAATGTACGTGGCATGCGGGTCTCCTGATAAAATCCCGGATTAGATTAGGCAAAAACAGCTGCACTTGATAGACTTGTGCGGTTTTTTATAAGTTTGATCTGATTATGCCCATTCGTCAATTTCAAGCCCAGCGTATGCATGCTCCGCGTGACTTTCAAGCCATTGCCAATACTCCTGTCTGTATCGAAATTGGTGCGGGCAAAGGCAAGCACGCGCTGTTGTTCAGTGGGCAACATCCTGAGCAAACCCTGTATGCGATTGAGCGCACCCGGGAAAAGTTTATGGCCATGCAAAAGCAGCATGGATTAGAACCGCATGCCAATCTGCAGCCAGTCCATGCCGATGCCTTACCGTGGATTGTACATGCGCTATATCCGGCGCAAGTCGAGCAGTGCTTTATTTTATATCCGAATCCGGAGCCGCATAATCCGGCCCAGCGCTGGCTGAACATGCCATTTTTTGAGTTTTTGCTGTCACGTTTGCAACCGAATGGACAGATTACCCTGGCCAGTAATATCCCTGAATATATTGCCGAAGCTGAACAGCAATTATTGGCGCTATGGAAACTACCGTTTGAGAAACAGCGGATTGCCGCCGATTCTGCCCGGACCCATTTTGAAATTAAATATTTGCAGCGCGGTGAATTGTGCCAGCAACTGATTATTCGCAAACCGGAGGGTTATCGTACCCGTTTTGACGATTTTCAGCCGCTTCAGGGCCAGTCGCCAGTGCAGGCAGTGGAAGAATAAGCATGTCCAAGTGGATTGCCATTATCGGGGCAGGCCCGGCCGGCTTGATGGCGGCTGAGGTGCTCAGCCAGTATGGCTATAACCTGCATGTCTATGAGCAGAAGCCTTCGGCAGCACGCAAGTTTTTAATGGCCGGAAAAACCGGGTTAAATATTTCCCATGCCGAAGCAGTGCCGCAGTTTATTCAGCGTTATGATCAGGCCGACTGGCTGGCGCCGTGGATTCAGCGCTGGGATGCTGGCTGGATTCAGGACTGGATGGCAGGCTTGGGCATTCGCTCTTATGTCGGTTCATCCGGGCGGATATTTCCGGTGGAGATGAAAGCTGCACCGCTATTACGGGCCTGGTTAAAACGACTGGCGGATAATGGGGTGCAGTTTCATTACCGCCAGCAGGTCAAAGGCCTTGAGCAGCAACAGCTGCAGATTCTGGACTTAAAACATGGGCAACTGCGCAGTGAAGCATTTGATGCGATTGTGCTGGCTTGTGGTGCGCTGTCGTGGTCGCAATTAGGCAGTGATGGTGCCTGGCAGGACTGGCTCCGTCCAGAGCAGATTGAACCATTTCAGGCCAGCAATGCCGGGGTGGAATATCCGTGGTCCAGCTTTATGCAGCCAGTGTTTGGTCAGCCTTTAAAACGGGTTGAGGCCTGGGTAGAACCGCATACGCGCAGTATCGGCGATATTGTCCTGACCCATTATGGACTGGAAGGCGGCCTGATTTATAAGCAGGGCCGGGCCTTACGTGCACAGCTGAAACAGCAGCAGCGCATGGTGCTGTTTCTGGATTTACTGCCCGAGCAGTCCCAGGCGCAGCTGGCCAAAAAATTACACCCCAGTAAAAAGCAGTCACTTAGCAATGTCTGGCGTAAAGCCGGTTTAGATGCAGCCAAAAGCAGTCTGCTGCGTGAACTGGTCGATAAAAGCTTATGGCATCAGCCGGAGGCGCTGGCGGCACAGGTGAAACAGCTGCGGATTGAATTAACGGGTTTTCGCCCGATTGAAGAAGCGATTAGCTGTGCCGGCGGAATCAAGCGCAGTGCCTTCAGCCCGCAGTTACAGCTGAAGGATCATCCGGCAGTATTTTGCTGCGGTGAAATGCTGGACTGGGATGCACCCACCGGCGGCTATTTGCTCACGGCCTGTTTTGCCACCGGACGGGCAGCTGGGGAAGGTGTACATGCCTATCTCGCTACAGGGCAGTAAAACTCACCGGCATTCTCCCTGTAAAGATCAGGGCTATTTAGGCCCTGAAATGATAGATGTTATTTATTGGTCGAGCTGTGGATACTGGTCGCGCCAGTGTTCTAATTGCTCTTGGGCATGAATAAATTTCCCCAGACCTTTAACGCTGTCTGGTGCACTCTCCGATGCAGCTGAAGCTGGTTGCTGGGCATGCAGCTGGGCCTGATGATCCCAATATTCATACATCAGACCCTGAATATAGCGGCCCTGTTCAGTTTTTAAATCCAGCGCTTTCAGCATATTCAGGGCCGACTGGATATTGTCACCTTGCCGGCTTCGTGCAAAGACATCATCCAGCGTGCCTTGCTGCTGCATCTGCATTAGTTCAACTTCCATTTCCTCACTCATCTGGCCAAAGCGCTGTTCATAGTCGGTTAGCAGCTGCAGGTCATGCAAGTCCTGCTCGGTTTTCGGGAAAGTGCGTACCGGCTCACTTTTCAGTTCCTGAAGCACCTGATCTTCGGCGCTTAATTCCTGCTTCGGTTCTGGTGACGGATTACGCTCGCAGGCACTCAACAGCAGTGCACTGCCAAGCAGACAGGCCAGAGATAAAGGTTTGATCAGATTGGACATGACAGGTTCATCCTTATTGTTCTGTAATTTTTGTAAAGCTATACACATGGGTCAGGTAGGGAAAGTCAATTTGTTGCTGCGGCTGTTTGCCTGTATATTGCAGCACCATCTGCTCGAACTGCTGTTTCAGCTGCTGTTGCTGGTGTTCAGGCAGCGCGGCAATAAAACTGGTAGAAAGCAGGCGTTTTGACACCACCTGTTCAACTGTACCGCTTTGCCATTGCTGAAAAGTAGCTTCTGCGTTAGCGTTAAAGCCGGTTGCAGCCGAAAAGACCTGTCGCCATTGGCCGCTATGAAAACGCGGGGTATCACCTTCCAGCGGCGCTATATGCTCGGCCAGTGCCTTGACCCAGTCGATGCGGGTGTCACGCTGATTCCAGATCAGCAACAGCTGGCCACCCGGTTTCAGCACCCGGTAAATTTCGTTCAGGGTTTCAAGATTGGCAAACCAGTGAAAGGACTGCGCGCAGCAGACGGCATCGACACTGGCATCAGGCAGCGGCAGGGCATGACTATAGGCTTGAATGCTTTGCACATCAGGATAGTGTTGCTGTAGTTGTGCCAGCATTTCGGCCACCGGCTCAACAGCAATCACATGCGGGCTAAGCTGTTGCAGAATCGGCAGGAATTTACCGGTACCGGCACCTAGGTCGACACAGACCGGTGCGGCATCAGATTTGAGCTGGTTTTTTAACCATGCAACCAGCGCTTGTGGATAACTTGGTCGGACCTGTTGATAAAGTTTGGCGGCTGTGGAAAAGCCTTGTTCTGCTGCAGGATGGAGGAATTGTGTCATATTTTGCGCTTTTTTATCTGCCGGGCATCTATAAAATAACATATTCGCTTTTTAGTCGTCGGCATACGGTCTATTTGTTATTTTGAATCTTGATAGAGGGCTGTGCAGCTCTGGTGTGGGAATGGATAAACACATAATTTTTGAAGACGATCATATCCGCGTCATCTGGATGCCCGGTCATTCAGAGGCGCTGATTTTTTCTTTTGGCGATTTAATTACCCGCGCCAAAGGCCTGACCATTAATGCTGAAAAGTCATTGAGCAAACACGGCTATAATGTGGTTGGCATCATGCCAAAGGAGAAATCCTGGTTTCCCGAACAGTCGATGCGCGCGATGCTGAATGAAATTGCCGCCACCATTGCGCCGTTTCAGCAGCGTATTGGCTATGGCGGTTCGATGGGTGGTTATGCGGCCATCAAATATTCCAACCTGCTTGATTTGCAACGTGTGGTGGCACTGGTGCCGCAATATTCGATTGATCCGGAAGATATTCTGGACACGCGCTACAATATGTTCTTCCATCCGCAGCACAATGCTGACATGCGTATTCAGCCCCAAGATGTTTCGGCTGAGCGCGAATATATCGTGATTTATGATCCGCACTATGCCGAAGACCGCGCCCAGTATTTAAAACTGCAGGCGGTACTGCCTTCGCTGCAGACCCTGCATTTACCGTTTACCGGACATGATGCGATTGCGGTGCTGGCCAGTTCCGATTTGCTCAATGATTTTCTTAGCCATCCTTTTGATCCGGCACATTTTTACCAGAAGATGCGTCAGGTCAAAAAGAACAGCAAGTTCTACTATCGCAAGCTGATTGAAAACCTGTTGCCACGGCACAAACATGCGCTGGGGCAAATCCTGAAAAATAACGAACTGCAACTGGACAGCGGCTTTTTTGATGCCAAGCTCAAGCAGAACCTGATTCGCTCGCTGCTCAGCAATAAACAGGTCGATCAGCATGACCTGCATAAACTCGGGATTCAGTTTAACCTGCCGCAGGAAAGCCGCCGCCAGCTGATGGACTGTTTTGGCCATGGGCTGGTATTTAATGTCATTAGCCAGAAGATCGAAAGCTATGCTGCCAGTGCTGTGGCCTTAAACCATAAATTTCTGATTCCGATTTATGCCAAGGGCAATGGACTGGTACAAATCTGGCTGAATGACCAGCGTTATATTGTGGCCATGAATGATCGTCAGGTCATGAAACTGTTTCAGGAACAGGATGAGCTCAGCGCCGGTATGCACCCCATCGTGATTAAAAAATACAGCGATTATTATGTGCTGAGTTATAAACAGCTGAATTTAAGTAGTGATGAATTTGGCGGCAATGAATTTGTCGATGATAGCCCGGAAAGTGCCAAATTTGTGACCCAGCCCGAAGTGGTGCTGTAAGCCAAAACTGCACTGACCCCGAAGTCCTTGTTTTATTTTATATTCAGGCTAAGATGAAGATGGATGTAAAACAACCAGTGGATAAAAGTAGGGTAGTGTTATGACCATTCGACCTCTGTCTGTTGTGGTACTGAGCCTGCTGGGTTGGGCTGTTCCGTCCGTTGCTTCGGCACAAACGGTGCATTATTCAGCCTATATGGTGTTCGGCAGTGGCCTGTTATTGGTATTGGCTTTAACCATTTATGTCATTCGGCAAATCCGCTTTTCTTTACGCAATTATCACAGCAAGCGCCCATGAACTCATGGGCGTTTTTTTGTGGGCATCCCATTTTTGAACTGACGCGCAGCGCTACAAGTGTGCTTTAATTTCTTCACGCCATGATGAGAGGATGCACCACATGAACGCCATATTTCTGGATTTTGCCTCGCTGGATCAGGATGATTTACAGCTAGAAGACTTAAACGCTGTCTTTCAGCAGCAGTTAACGCTGTATCCAACCACTTCGCCTGCAGAGCTGCTGCCACGGGTGCAATCTGCCGAGGTGATTATCAACAATAAAGTCTTGCTGGATGCCGCGACATTACAGCAATGCCCGCAGCTTAAACTGATCCTGATTTCAGCCACCGGTACCAATAATGTCGATTTGGAACAGGCACGCCGCCAGGGTGTGGTGGTGTGTAACTGTCAGGGTTATGGCACGGCCGCAGTGGCGCAACATACCTTAATGCTGATGTTAAATCTGGCTACTTCTTTTGTGCCTTATCATCAGGCGGTGCAACAGGGCCAGTGGCAGCGTTCTAGCCAGTTCTGTCTGCTGGATTATCCAATTGTCGAGCTGGCTGGAAAAACGCTGGGCATTGTCGGTTATGGTGAGTTGGGGCAGGCAGTGGCCAAGCTAGCCGAAGCCTTCGGCATGCAGGTCAAAATTGCTGCTCTCGCCAACCGGCCACAATCTGCGTCGCGGGTGCCTTTTGCCGAGCTGTTACCGCAGGTGGATTTTTTAAGCCTGCATTGTCCACTGACCGAAGATACCCGGGATTTAATCGGGCCGGCTGAGTTTGCTGCCATGAAACATAGCGCGTTTTTAGTTAACTGTGCCCGCGGCGGTATTGTCAATGAAGCGGCGCTGGCCGAAGCCTTACTGTCCGGACAAATTGCCGGTGCGGCGATGGATGTGCTGAGTGTCGAGCCACCCAAGCAGGGCAATATCCTGTTAGACCCAGCTATTCCCAATTTAATTTTAACCCCGCATAGTGCATGGGGCAGTGTAGATGCGCGGCAGCGGATTGTGCAGCAAATGGTAGAAAACGTGATCGCGTTTCAGCAGGGCCAACCGATCCGTCAGGTCAATTAAGCAGATATCAAGCAATAAAAAATACGGACGCATTCAGGTCCGTATTTTTGGGTGGAATGAAAAGGCGAGTGATGATGAGGCTCTCGCTCACTCCCGTCTTAAAGTTCGGTCACGGCATAGCTGGTGGCCCCTGAACCGGTTTCAGCAGGTACTGATGCCGCCGGTTGAGCGGTATCTGGCTGACTCAAGCTGCCCTGTACAATTGGTACCGGCTGTTGCGGTGCGCCGCCTAAAGCTTCTTTGGTGTCCTGAATTTTCTGGTTGGCCTGTTGCGTGGTGTTGCTGGTTAAGGTTTTGGTATTTTCCCAGGCCTGATGCACCGAAGGCCGTACTTTTTGCACACCTTTTTCTGCCACTTCACCAACCCGATCTGCCGCGTTTAAAACACCTTGCTGTGCTTTATAGGCCCAGACATGCAGTAAATTCGGATTATCGGCATACGGCTGAATTGGGGCTTGGAGCTTGGTGCTGCTATTCGCTTCTGCTGGTGGAGTTTGTGCCCAGACTGCAGTGCCCATGAGCATAAGGCCAACAGCCAATACGGATTTCATTTTATGCATAATCATGCCCCCTGCTAAAAGAGAATGGAAAGCCTAAGCCTAAACTGAAGGCATGAAGAAATCATGAAGATTCCTGTTACTGTGTTGAGCATCTGCTGAATTGTCTTGAAACTCAAGCACAAAATTAAAAAAGCCCGCAGGGTTGCAGGCTTGGTTCTCTCATTTTGATTATTGTGCTGCGCCCACTGCGGTATGGGTTTTACTGCTGACTTTGGCTTTGGCCACAGGCGTATCGACATCAACCTGCGCATTGCTGTGCAATTGTACCTGTGCCGATTTCTGTTTCAGGCTGTTTTTGGTTTTTTCCGTACGATCTGCGGCATGTTCACGGGCTGCTGCGGCTTTCTTGGCGGCAGACTGTTTCAGTTCGCTTGAGCGTTCATAGGCCGCCTGTTTTAAATCTGCGGCTTTTTCTTTGCCGGCTTCGGCTTTTTCATTGCTGAACTGTTTGGTGTTTTGCCAGGTGTTCTGGGTCGTGGTTTTTACGCTATGTAATCCTTGACCGACATGCTCGCCTGCGCTGTGTAAGGTCTGCTGCGTACCTTGCACTACATTATTTAAAAGTCCACCAGCCTGTGGCGTCTGCACAGCTGCCGATGCGTTGACATTGGCCTGAAGTGCGGGCGCGGCATACAGTGAAGATGTCGCGAGTAGGGCGCTGCTCATGAATATTGTTGTGAGAGTTTTCTTCATAGGATTTTCCTTGCATGTGTGCCACAGACGCAATGCTGTGAGCGGTGCCTATCTTAAGGAGAAAAATATGCGCCGATATGCTTTATGCAAAAACATCCACAATCTTGCTACAACTGCTTAACAATTCAGGCATTTTTGTAAACCGGGGATTGGCTGCGAAGTCTTATACCAGTTGGTATAGCAGATATAATTTGAATGATGAAAAATCTATTTATTTTTCAGGTTATTTTTATTTTTTCTGAAAAATGTGGAAAAGCACCACATTGCTGTCCCACAATTTTTCACAAGAGGAAGCTCATTTGAGCTTCCTCTTGTTTTATGGGTATTTTATCGGGTGAAAATAAAGCTTTTAAAGTTCTTCTTTCAAACAAATTCACTTGAATTATTCTGA
>NZ_VPBE01000050.1:0-7703 GCF_013418895.1 Acinetobacter sp. YH12116
TAAATCAGAATGTTTCTATGGTGAGGAATTTAATTCAGTTGAAGAGTTGGAACAGACCGTGAAAGAATATATTCATTATTACAACCATGAACGAATCAAGGTTAAATTAAAAGGACTGAGTCCTGTAGAATACAGAACTCAGTCCTTAAAAGCTGCTTAATCAAACTGTCCAACTTATTGGGGTCAGATCATGATGCGGCTTTTTTAATTTCTGAATTGTTATATTTTATGAGGCTTCCTGGTAAATTCTGCCGCCAGGTAACTGACAAAAATACTGTTTTAAAGCATCCAGACAACGATGCACTTTCATTGGCTGCTGCTCACGTTTTGGCGTAATCGCATACAATGTAAAGGTCGGCAATTTCCATTCAGGTAATACTTCGACCAAAGAACCGTTAATTAAATCTTTTTGTACATCTAGATATAAAAGTCTCGCGATTCCGTGCCCTTGTAAACATAATGATTTGGCAATCAGAACATTATTTGTGGTGAGGCGAGAGCTCATGTCCAGTCCGACCACTTCACCCGTACTGGCGTGATGAAATGAAAAACTGGCATAATTTTTCATCAAATTTACTGGAATCAGGTCATGATTTTTTAAATCTTCAGGACGTGACACCGGTGTGGTCTGGTTCAGATAACTTGGTGATGCCACCAGAACCTGCTCAACGCGCGCCAGTGGCACTACATTCAGCTGACTATCTTCAATTTTTGAACTCATGCGCAAAGCAATATCAATCCGACCTTCAATCAGGTCAATAAACTGATTGTCCGCTTCGACATGTATGGCCAAGCCACGATGGGCTGACATCCAGTGCGACAATGCCGGAATGACATGATTCGCACCCAGTTCCGGGGTGGTTGCGATACGCAAATCACCTACCAGGTCATCGCGTAATTCATTAATGCGTATTTTACCACGCTCCGCAGCGGCGAGCATTTCCTGACAGCTGTGGAAAAAAGCTTGTCCAGCTTCAGTCAAACTCAGTTTTCGGGTGGAACGGTGTAACAGCGTTACTTCCATTTCATTTTCCAAAGAACGAATTTGCTGACTTACAGCACTTGTGGTGATACCGAGTTCACGCGCAGCGCCACTAAACGAGCTTTTTTCAACAACACAAGCAAATACACCCATTGCTCGAAGTTGATCTAACATAAATTTCCCTCTGAACTTATGAGATGCTCCTACCTTTGATAAAAGCAACTCATTGTATTATACGGTGAAATTTACGTTTTGCACTTAAAAAAATTAATTTATTGGTAAAACATTAGTCGGGTTGATCGGCTTGCCATCAAGGCGGACCTGGAATTCCAGCATGGTGCGGGTGGTGCCCGATGAGCCCATTTCGGCAATTTTCTGCCCCGCTGCTACATTTTGTCCACTATTCACGTTAAGTTTACTGTTGTGTGCATAAGCGGTGATATAGCCATTAATATGCTTAATTAACACCAGGTTACCGTATTCTTTCAGGCCATCTGCAGCATACACCACCTGCCCGTCTGCAGCTGCAAAGACCGGATCACCAACATTGCCGCCATAACGAATCCCTTTCACATTCGACGCTAAATTGAAGTTTTCAATTACTGCACCATTGGATGGTTTCACCCAGCGTAAAGAACCTACGGTAGAACTCACTGTCGGCGCCGGAGTAGTGGTTCGTGGTGTGGTTGTGGTCGTCGTGGTCACCGGTGCGGTCGGTGCTGGCGTAGTTTTTGGAATAGCAATGGTCTGACGCTGGATTGGTGCTGGCTGCGTTACCGGACGCGTCGTGGTGGTACGCGGTGCACTGCCACTTTTCAGACGAATCGACTGGCCCACATAAATCCGGTATGGCGCGGCAATATCGTTCATTTCCGCAATACTGAGATAACTTAAACCATAACGTGCTGCAATGCCGCTTAAAGTATCACCTGAGCGTACAGTATAGAAATTTGGCGCAGCCGCATAACGTGCAGAATTATGTACTTGAGGTTTAGACGCACAGCCACTGATGATGAGCGTAGAAATAACGGCTGTAGATACAAATAAAGTTTTCAACAATGTTGTCGGTGCTGCAAATAAACGACCGTGTGACACCAAAGGCATTAATCTTCCTCTCTACATCTTAAATGTAATTATTGAACTGCGCTAAGATTAACAAAAAAGCACCGAAAAAGAGTTTCAGACGGTACTTTTTCACAAAGTTATAACATTCTTTACAGGGCTGGACTCAAGCTGTCATGCAGATGCCCCAGAATATCGTAATTGGTCGCATCCATCTGAATTGGGGTGATGCTGACATAGCCATTGGCCACAGCAAAGAAATCCGACTGGATTTCACCCACATCTTTACGCGGGTCTGCAACGGCTTCTCCGGCCAGTCCAATCCAGTACACCTGGCGACCGCGCGGATCGACATGGCTGGTAATCGGTTTAGATTGACTGCGACGGCCCTGATAGGTAATTTTTGCGCCTTTTAATTCCGCCACATCTGGAATATTAATATTCAAAATGTGGCGTGGCGGCAAGGTTGGCAAGCCGTTGGCAATAAAATCATGCACCCACTGCGCGGCAACTGCATAATCGGCCGGATGCTGATAAGCTCGGACATTAGGGCCAGCCAGTGATACAGCTATAGCCGGCTGCGTCATTAAACGCCCTTCAAAAGCAGCACCAACGGTACCTGAATACAGCACATCATCCCCCAGATTGGCGCCGCTGTTAATCCCACTCACCACCAGATCAAATTCAAAATCAAACAGGCCATTCATAGATAAATAGACGCAGTCTGCCGGAGTGCCATTCACTGCCCAGATATCTTTGGCAATCGGAATTGGACGTAAAGGACGATCTAAGGTTAAAGCACTGGAAAACCCGCTACGCTCGCTTTCTGGCGCGACAATTACCACACGGCCCAAAGGTTTTAATGCGTGTGCAAGCGCCTGGATCCCTGGCGCAAAAACGCCATCATCATTGGCAATTAAGATATTCACAAATTTACTCTTCAAATTAAATAAATGACCGGTCAGCACATTTCATTGAAATATAATGAGAAGTATATATATTTAGTGTCGAACTTCCATCAATAAAAAGTGTGTATAACATGATTCGTCGCTTATCTGTACGTCGTTTACTGGGGCTTGGTTTTGCGGTAATTCTCTCTCAAGCGGTCAATGCTGAAGGCTTGACGGTAGAAGAAGCCAATACCATTGTGAAAGAAGACATTGCTGCCGCTCAGGTGATGGCTGAGGTTTGTCCGGCCATTATTGGCAAAAACGCCAAACTGGATAGCAATATTCAGGCTTTAATTGAAACTTACCTGGCAGACTTAAAAGGTCAGACTTTAAGCTACAGCGCACTGCAGGCCGATGCAGAATATAAAAACATTCTGATTGAAGCACGTGATGCTGCTAAAGAAACCACGGCAGATGAACAGAAAACTGTTTGTCAGGATGCTGCTGCAATCGAACTTTAGGTTTGTACTGACGCACCATCTTCACATCAAGAGTAATCAGCATAGGTTGATTGCTCTTTTTTTATTGCATTTCTGATTTGGCTTTTTAATTTTGAGTGTGTGTCAGCCTACTCAGATACACTTCTTTTCTTTTCATTCTGTCAAAAATCATTAAGCTTATGGGCATGTGGTATTTTTAAGTTTTAGGTCTATTTTTTTATGTACACTTCCCAATTAAAAACGAAATCTTTGCAACTTCTGGCTGGTATCGCCATTACTTTGGGTTTGGGGCAAACCGCACTGGCACAGAATGAAAATATTGAAGTCACACCACTTCAAAAAGTCACCCAGCAGGAACTGGCAGCCATTTATGTATTATCTGAAGTGTGCCCAGCGTTAATTCAGGACAAAGACCAGACTAAATTTAATCAGGGCTATGCCAAACTGGCCAAAGAATATATGCCGGCAGAAAAAGATCCGGTTGCAGCTTTACAAGCCCTAAGCAAGCAAAAAAGTTTTAAGCCGATGCTGGTTGAAGCACAGGCCGATGCCAAAAAAGCGGGAAGCCAGAAAAATAAGGCCATTTGCCAGGAATTGACCGCGTACAGCAAATAAAACTATTTGGTTACAATACTTTTTCCGATGAGCCGATTTCTCCCATAGAAGTCAGCCTAGCTTTGTCCTAAAATGCTAGGCTCTTCGTGCTTACATCAAGATATAGGAACCCACTAGAAATGACCCAAAAAACTGCCCTTGCTGCATTATTATTAGTTCCTAGTTTTAGCTTTGCAGCAACTGTCCTATCTGCACCACCAGAATTGAATAATAAATCCTACGTGCTAATGGACTACGAGACAGGGCAACTTCTCGCTTCAAAAAATGAAAATGAAAAATTAGCCCCTGCTTCAATGACCAAGATGATGACCAGCTACATCATCGAACAAAAACTATTGAGCGGTGAACTCACTGAAGATGAACAAGTGCGCATGAACGAGTCAGCATGGTGTCGCGGCAGTAGCGCGGAATCATGTATGTATGTTCCGCTGAATGGCACTGCAACTGTACTTGAAATGCTGCGTGGAATTATTGTTCAGTCGGGTAATGATGCCTCTAAAGCCATGGCGGAACACATTGCCGGCAATGAAGGCACCTTCGCACACATGATGAACGAAGAAGCCAAAAAAATTGGCATGACCAATACCCAGTTTATTAACTCGACCGGTATGCCAGCAGACGGCCATTATTCAACAGCCAAAGATATGGCAACCTTGGCCCAGCACATCATTAAAGACAGTTCTAAATATTATCCGATTTATTCAGAAAAAGAATTTACCTTTAATGGCATCCGTCAAGGCAACCGTAATGCCCTGCTCTATACAGACCCAAGTGTTGATGGTTTAAAAACCGGTCATACCAATGAAGCCGGCTACTGTTTAACGACTTCTGCAAAACGTGGCCCAACGCGTCTGATTTCTGTGATTTTTGGTGCGCCAACCATGCAGGAACGTGCGACACAAACACGTGAATTGCTGGCTTGGGGTTATGCCAACTTTGAAACCAAAAATGTACAGCCTGCAAATCAGGTCCTGGCCAAATCTAAAGTCTGGTTTGGTCAGTCGGATGAAGTACAAATTGGTCTGGCTGAAAACTTTAATGTGACCATGCCTAAAGGCAAAGCCAATGAAATTAAAACGCAATTGGTGGTTCAGCCGAAATTGACTGCGCCGCTACAAAAAGGCCAGGTCATTGGTAAATATGTCGCAAGCTTAGATGGTAAAGTAATTGCTGAAAAACCACTGGTGGCTTTAAACGCAGTTGAAGAAGCTGGCTTCTTCTCGCGCCTCATTGACCATATCAAGCAGTTCTTTAGCAACCTGTTCTAAGTTTACAGCACGACTTTAGACTTAAGTGAAGGCACTCATTCAGCGAATGGGTGCTTTTTCTTTTATACTATTGTCTTGATCATTCCACTTTTACGAGCAGATCACTATGAGTCAGAACATTCGTCCTTATTTAGATACCCATCCACAGATTGATGATTCCTGTTATATCGACCCGATGGGCGTGGTCATTGGTGATGTGGTTCTCGGCGAAAATGTCTCGGTTTGGCCGTTTGCCGTAATTCGCGGGGATGTGAATTCTATTCGTATTGGTAAAAACTCCAATGTGCAAGATCATTCAATGTTGCATGTCAGCCATAAAAAAGCCGACAAGCCAAATGGTTCACCTTTGATTATTGGTGAAGATGTAACGATTGGTCATCATGTGAAGTTGCATGGTTGTACTATTGGGAACCGCGTTTTGGTGGGTATTGGCACGATTATTTTGGATGACGTTGTTGTTGAAGATGATGTGATGATTGGTGCAGGCTCACTTGTTCCACCAAACAAAGTTTTGGAAAGTGGCTATTTGTATATGGGTAGTCCTGTTAAAAAAGTACGTCCGCTAACCGATAAAGAAAAAGCGTTTTTGCCGTATTCAGCGCAGAATTATGTGAAGGTTTCGTGGAATTATAAGTAAAATTGGATTTCGCATAAGAGATTTTATGTTAAATAAGAGTGTTAAGTTGATCCTCTTATAAATTCATTAAAAATAATTTATTATTTAAATTCATTATTTTATGTAAAAATAAAAGTATTAAACTTTAAATAAATGAGTTGAGAAAATAATGAGTATCACCCCAAGAGGTATGAGTATACAAGAAGGTTATCGGTTGTATAGAGATAATAAGTTGATAGTGAATAGAAAGTATCAGCGGAAATTAGTATGGACATTAAACGAAAAACAACACTTAATTGATAGTATTGTTAAAGATTATCCTATTCCCTTAATTTTATTGGCCGAGATTAATGAGGATGGAAATACATTCTATGAAATAATTGATGGTATGCAACGTTTAAATGCTATCTTTAATTTCATTGAAAATGAATATTCTATAGATGATCAATATTTTGATATTGATCAGTTCTCTAGAGCTAAATTAGCGCAAAGTGAAGGCTTATTTAGTTTTGATACTAATTCTAAAAAGTTACCATCCTCGATATGTGCAGATATATTGGACTATCAATTAGCCGTAACTATTTTCCCTGTAGTAAATGGAACCACTGTCACTGATATTTTTGGTCGTATCAATTCTGGTGGGCGCCAGTTAAGCGCTCAAGATAAACGACAAGCAGGAATGATTGATGACTTTTCAATGTTAGTTAGAAAACTTTCATCTGAGATTCGAGGGGATGATTCTAATGATCAGTTACCTTTATCTAAAATGCCTGAAATCAGCATAGATTCAAATAGAGCAGATTTAGGATACGCTCTTAAAGCAGATGAAATATTTTGGTGTAAACAGGGAATTTTATGGGCTAAACAGTTGAGAGATAGTGAAGATGAGGAGATGGTCGTTGATATATGTGCATCCTTGTTGTTGCAAGAGCCTATAGCAAGAAGCAAAGAGCTTTTTGATAAGATATATAATGAAAGTGATGACTTATATTTAACTATTAGGCGTAACCTACATACTTACGGTATAGAAAAGCTAGCCACAGAAGTAAAAGTTACGCTCTCTGTTTTAAAGGAGGTTATTGATGAATATGATCCTTCTCCTAACGCATTAAGAACGGTAGTTAATCCTAGTAGAAATCCAATTAAAATGTCTTTTTATGCTATTTTCATGGCATTTTACAGATTGGTTATCGAGGAAGAAAAAACACCAGATAATTATGCTGGAATCATGAATGCACTGAAAGATTTACAAAAACAAATGATCTCTTCTGCCAATTATGCGACAACAGAAGACAGAATTAAAAATATTGATAAAACAGTCGGCTTAATTCAACGATTTTTTGTTAAGAAAGAGCCTCCTCTACTTAACCATGGAGCTGGCTTAGCATTAGATGTTGAAAATTCACTTAGACGTTCTAGATTAGAAACTTCTCGCTATGAATGTAAACAGGGAATTCTGAATGTAGATCATATTAGAAAAATCAATATTAAAGTTCTCGAAAAGTTAGTAAATACTATATGTGGGATGGCCAATATTGGACCTGATACAAGTGGCTATTTCTTTATTGGTGTTGCTGATACCTTAGAGGACGCTGAAAAAATTGCTCAGGTGTATGGAATAAAATATGAGCAAATTGGACACAGGGCGAATTCAAACATGAGGTGCGACAGTTTCAAAAGCCTTATGATAATCAACAAGCTGAGCAAACTTCTCTAATGGTGTAAGCCAATCTAACGCTTTTCTAGGACGAGTATTCAGTGACATGGCAA
>NZ_VPBE01000051.1:0-7523 GCF_013418895.1 Acinetobacter sp. YH12116
GGCTGTCTGCGCCTGCGATTCACGGCAAGGTCGGTTTACGTGCTTCCATCACCGGTGAAATTGTAATGGATAACGTATTTGTCCCAGAAGAAAATGCTTTCCCAGAAGTCCGTGGCTTAAAAGGTCCGTTTACCTGTCTGAACAGTGCCCGTTACGGCATTGCCTGGGGTGCGATGGGCGCGGCAGAGTTCTGCTGGCATACCGCACATCAGTACACCATGGACCGTAAACAGTTTGGTCGTCCTTTGGCTGCCAATCAGTTAATCCAGAAAAAACTGGCCGATATGCAAACTGAAATCGCTTTAGGTTTACAGGCAGCGTTACGTTTTGGCCGCATGAAAGATGATGGTATTGCCTCGATTGAAGGGACATCTTTAATCAAGCGCAATAACTGTGGCAAGGCACTGGATATTGCCCGTTTGGCTCGTGACATGATGGGCGGTAACGGCATTTCTGATGAATTTGGTGTGGCGCGTCATCTGGTGAATCTGGAAGTGGTGAATACCTATGAAGGGACGCATGACGTACATGCCTTAATTCTGGGCCGTGCACAGACCGGAATCGCTGCATTCTGTAATTAATGTCATAGAAAAATAGCCAGGATGTTCAGGATGAACATCCTCAGGATAGTTGTGTCTAAAAAATCTGATTCATAACGTAAATAAAGGATTCATCGGCAGACTCTCGGGTCTTGCTGTGGGCGAGTTTTGGCTGTCATGCGCTACTGAATAAAAAAGAATAAAAAGCAGAAAGGCAGAACCCATAGCAAAAAATACCGGTGACTCATTTGGGAAAATGAGGTAACGACAAGATGAAAAACGATATACACGCTGAAGCCGGAACACTGGGCTTAAAACTGCCATCGAATGTGGGTACCGCCCATCGAATTAATAAAAACACCTGGAAACTGGCCTTTATTTTTGCCTTTGTGTCTTTGGTGATTGATGGCGTAGACATCATGCTGCTGTCTTTTAGCTTAACCAGTTTAAAAGCAGAATTTGGTTTAACCACGTTTCAGGCCGGAATGCTCGGCAGTGCGTCACTGGCCGGCATGGCCTTAGGTGGCATTTCCGGTGGCTGGGCCTGTGACAAATTTGGACGGGTCAAAACCATTGCCTGGTCGGTAGTGTTTTTCTCGATCATGACCTGTATTTTAGGTTTTACCCAAAATTATGAACAGTTCATGATTTTACGTTTTATTGGTGCCTTTGGTTTAGGTTCACTGTATATGGCCTGTAATACCTTAATGGCAGAGTATGTCCCGACCAAATACCGCACCACGGTGCTGGGGACTTTGCAGACCGGTCAGACTGTGGGTTATATCGTGGCGACGCTCATGGCCGGGGCGATTATTCCCGATCATGGCTGGCGTATGCTGTTCTATGTGACTATTATTCCTGCCGGCTTTGCCTTAATCTTCATGCGCTTTGTACCAGAACCAGCTTCTTGGCAGGAAGCCAAAATTGAACAGATTAAACGCCGTGAACTAAAACTTGAGGCACCTCAGCACGTACCGGAAAACCCAGCTGCTGCACCGTCTGAAAGTATCTATAAGCGTATTTTTGGCCATCAGAACCACCGTAAAATGTTCCTGCTCTGGATGACTACTGCGGCCTTTTTACAGTTTGGTTATTATGGCGTAAATAACTGGATGCCGACCTATCTGGAAACCGATTTAAACATGAACTTTAAAGCCCTGACCGGTTATATGGTCGGTGCCTATACCGCCATGATTCTGGGTAAAATTCTGGCCGGTTATGCTGCAGATAAGTTCGGACGCCGGATTACCTTTGTATTTGGTACGGTCAGTACAGCGGCCTTCCTGCCAGTCATCATCTTCTTTAACACGCCGGACAATATTGCCTACTTGCTGGTGACCTTTGGCTTCCTGTACGGGATTCCATACGGTGTCAATGCCACCTATATGGCTGAAACCTTCTCGACCGATGTACGCGGTACAGCCATTGGTGGTGCCTATAACATGGGACGTCTGGGCGCAGCGATTGCACCGGCAACCATCGGGATGATTGCAGCAGGCAGCTCTTTCACCATGGCCTTTATTGTGATGGGTGCCGCCTACTTCATTGCCGGGGTGATTCCAGGACTGCTGATTCGTGAGCGTCAATATGATCCACAGCAAGCCAGTCTGAGTGCGCAAAACACCAACGTGGAAACGGGGCAAACAGCGGCTGCCAGCAATGATGTCAGCGTGAAACCAGCCACAGTTAAATAAAAATAAAAGGATCGCGGGGGAGCATCCCCCGGATCTAGCGGAGGATAAGATGGGTGCATTACAAGGAATTCGGGTACTGGATTTAAGCAGGGTATTGGCGGGTCCATGGTGCGGACAGATTCTGGCGGATTTAGGCGCAGAAGTGATTAAAATTGAACGGCCACAGGTAGGCGATGATACCCGCATGTGGGGACCGCCCTGGATGCCCGATGCACAGGGCAACGCTACCCGTGAATCCGGTTATTTTCAGTGTGCCAACCGCAATAAATATTCGGTCAGTGTCGATATTGCCAGTGAACAGGGCCAACAGCTGATTCGTGAGCTGGTCAAAACGTCCGATGTGATCATCGAAAATTATAAGGCTGGTTCGCTGGCCAGATATGGACTGGATTATGCCAGCCTGAGTGAACTGAATCCGCAATTGGTATATTGCTCGATTACCGGATTTGGTCAGGATGGACCGCGGGCAGCAGAACCGGGTTATGACTTTATTATTCAAGGCATGTCTGGCCTGATGAGCATTACCGGCGAACCGGATCATGAACCGGGTGGTGGTGCACAGAAGGTCGGTGTGGCGGTGGTGGATATTCAGACCGGACTGTATGCCACGGTGGCGATTCAGGCAGCATTATTGGCGCGGCATCATACCGGACGTGGACAATATATTGATCTGTCTTTATTGGATGTTCAGGTGGCAACGCTGGCCAATCAGGGCATGAATTATCTGAGCAGTGGCCAGTCACCGCAGCGCATGGGCAATAAACACCCGAATATTGTGCCGTATCAAACCTTTAAGGCTAAAGATAAGGAATTTATTATTGCCTGTGGTAATGACAAACAGTTCAAGGACCTATGTCTGGCCATTGGTTATCCGGAATTATTGAACAATCCGAAATTCTTACGTAATCAGGACCGGGTCAAATACCGCGATGAGCTGATTCCAGCTCTGGCTGAATTTTTCCTGAGTCAGGATGCGGAGGAATGGGTGCGCCGGATTCATGCGGTCAAAGTACCGGTCGGTGTAATTAACTCGATTGAAGATGCCTTGGCTGAGCCGCAAATTCAGCATCGGCAGATGCTGGTTAATTTGCCGCACAGTTTAAATGCGCAATTTAAAATGATTGCATCACCAATCAAGCTGTCAGATACACCGGTCGAATACCGGCAGGCACCACCGCAACTGGGTGAACATACGGCCTATATTTTGTCCCGCTTTAAATCTACCGAAGAACTGCAAGCTTTAAAACAGCAGGGCATTATTGATGGGGAAATTGCCTAGCGCTTTGCCTTGATTGTTAGTCTTCACTTGCTTTTTGCCGAACCTCACACTGTTCGGCTTTTTTTATTGAGTGCGCTATAAATATTGATGTAGATACTTACTGATGCTGCAATAAAAAGCGTTTAATTTCGCGGGCAAATTTCAGCGGCTCAGTCAGTAGCGGAGTATGCCCTGATTTTTCAAACAACACCTGCCGTGCCTGTGCCACACTTTGGGCAATCAGGGTTTGTCCCTGTACCGGATAGAGCACCGATTGCACCCCGCTAAAAAACACCGTAGGACAGTTCAGCTGGCTTAAAGCCTCGCGATAATCTTCAGCATGCTCCAAATAGTTGCGGATATACCAAGTCATATAGTCCAGTCGAGATGAGGGTAACAGCAGATGTTGCAAACGTGGCTGTTGCAGGATTTTACAAAAGATGGCTCGCTGGCGAGGGTTGTTATTTTGCAGCTCAATAAACTGCATCCATAAAGCAAACAGTTGATCTTTGGCTGTGTTATTTAAATCGTGAATCCACTGGAGATGTGCGTGTTCCGTAAATAGCGCGTACAGTTCAGATAAAATCTGTTTGAAGCGGCTGTGCTGCTGGCCAAACAGGCCATAGGCCCAGTGTTCATCCACCATGATTTTCGGGGTCTGATCAATATGCAAATAAGCTTTTAACTGCGCTGCCAGCTGTCCATATTGCATACCATGCATGGCAGTGGTCGCACCCATCGAATAGGCAACGATTATAAACTGTTGCAGCTGTAGTTGCTGAATTAAGGATTGCACATCCTGCCAGTGGCTGGAAATGGCATCCAGCTCCGGAATACGGCACTGTTTCGAACCGCCAAAGCCGCGCCAGTCGGGGATAATAAAACGGAACTGTTTGCGTAGCGGCCACAAAAACGGCAGCCATTGCCAGCTGTGCATGCCCAAACCGGACAGCACCAGCACTGGTTGGCCCTGACCAAATTCACGTACAAATAAACCTTCGCCATCGGGCATGACATAATACGGCATGAGATTTCATTCCTTGAAATTTTATTGTTGTTGATCAAAAGCTTTTAGCGCCGGAATCACCGCTTCCAGCCAGCGAATCCAGCCGATTTCCTGCTCGATACCCAGCTGTAAAATCATTTTATGAATATATAAGGTACGATTTTCGTCGGTCTGCGGGGCAAAGTCTTTGGCATAAATCGCCTGATACAGCTGCAATTTTTCCCGATGCAACTGTAAATGCCGCTCTAGCTCGGGCAAAACCTCATTACCGCCGAGTTGTGCTTCGGCCCGTAAACGCACCATCAGTTCTTCACGGAGCTGCGCCGGAGGACTTTGCTTGACCATCCAGTCGGCCAGCTCGACCCGACCTGCGGCTTCGACCTGATAGGTTTTTTTACGGCCTTGGGCATCTTCTTCAGCCAAAGTAGAAATCCAGCCTTTGCTGAGCATACTGTTTAATTCACGATAAATCTGCTGATGGGTGGCATTCCAGAAAAAGCCCATCGAGCGATCAAAGCGCCGGGCTAGTTCAATGCCCGTGCTGGGTTTTTCAATCAGGCTGGTGAGTAACACATGGGCTAAAGACATAGATGAGATCATGCAAGTATGAATCTAAAATATTATGCAACATGTTGCATAAAAGTCAAAATTCGCATATAAATTTATGCAACAAGTTGCATTAACATAAAAATAGCCCGCTTTGGGCCACCCAAGGAGAGAATATGTCGAATTATCCGCATCTGTTAGCCCCGCTTGATTTAGGCTTTACCACCTTAAAAAATCGCGTACTTATGGGTTCTATGCACGTGGGGCTTGAAGAAGCACCAAATGGTTATGCACGGATGGCAGCATTCTACGCAGAGCGCGCCAAAGGTGGCGTAGGCCTGATTGTGACCGGCGGGATTTCTCCAAATGATGCCGGCTTAACCTTTGCAGGCGGCAATAAACTCGACACCCTGGCCGAAGCTGAAAAACATAAAGTGGTCACCCAAGCCGTGCATGAAGCGGGTGGTAAAATTGCCTTGCAGATTTTGCATACCGGACGTTATTCCTATCAGCCAGATATTGTGGCGCCATCCGCGATTCAGGCACCGATTAACCCGTCTAAACCGCATGCACTCACCTCGGCTGAAGTGCAGCAGACCATCGCCGATTTTGCCAACTGTGCCAAGCTGGCCAAATATGCCGGTTATGATGGCGTTGAAATTATGGGTTCGGAAGGCTATCTGATTAACGAGTTTATTGCCAAGCGTACCAATCATCGTGATGATGAATGGGGCGGCAGCTACGAAAACCGGATTCGCTTTCCGATTGAAATCGTGAAACGTACCCGTGCTGAAGTCGGTGAAAACTTCATTATTATCTATCGTCTGTCAATGCTGGATCTGGTCGAAGGTGGATCAAGTTTTGAAGAAGTGGTGCAGCTGGCCAAAGAAATCGAAAAAGCGGGTGCGACCATTATTAATACCGGTATTGGCTGGCATGAAGCACGTATTCCGACCATTGCCACCAAAGTGCCGCGTGCGGCTTTTAGCTGGGTCACAGAAAAGCTCAAAAGTGAAGTCAAAATTCCTTTAATCACCTCCAACCGGATTAACACCCCGGAAATGGCAGAGCATGTACTGGCGACTGGCCAGGCCGATATGGTGTCGATGGCGCGTCCATTTTTGGCAGATGCCGATTTTGTAGTAAAAGCCGAGCAGGGCCGTAGCGATGAAATTAATACCTGTATTGCCTGTAACCAGGCCTGTCTGGACCATATTTTCTCCATGAAAATTGCCTCCTGTCTGGTCAATCCGCGTGCCTGTCATGAAACCGAACTGATCTTTAAAGAAGCCAGCCAGCCGAAAAACATTGCGGTGATTGGAGCGGGTCCAGCCGGTTTAAGCTTTGCAATTTATGCGGCAGACCGTGGTCATGAAGTGACGATTTTTGAAGCCTCTAACCAGATTGGCGGGCAGTTTAATATTGCCAAGACCATTCCGGGCAAAGAAGAGTTTTATGAAACCTTGCGTTATTTCAAACGTCAAATTGAGTTGCAGCCACGCATTCAGCTAAAACTGAACCATACGGCCAGCTTTGATGAGCTGAGCAAAAGCAGTTTTGACGAAATTGTGGTGGCAACCGGGGTGACTCCACGTCAGCTGGACATTGACGGGATTGATCATCCTAAAGTCCTGAGCTATCTGGATGTGCTGAAAGAGCGTCGACCGGTGGCGAAACGGGTTGCGATTATTGGTGCTGGTGGAATTGGTTTTGATACCGCAGAATACTTAAGTCATGCCGGTGAAAGTGGCAGTCTGAATCCGGAAAAATTCTATGATGAATGGGGGATTGATACCGAATATGAGCATGTCGGTGGCCTGAAACCGGCACAGGTAGAAGCCTCCAATCATGAAATCTATTTATTGCAGCGTAAAGCATCTTCGGTGGGAGCAGGCCTGGGCAAAACCACCGGCTGGATTCATCGTACCGGCTTAAAAAACCGTGACGTTAAAATGATGGCCGGCGTAAGCTACCAGAAAATTGATGATCAGGGGCTGCATATTACGGTCAATGACCAGCCGATGCTGCTGGAAGTTGAAAACGTGGTGATCTGTGCCGGACAAGAATCTTATACTGCTATGTACGATCAGCTGCAAGCTGCGGGTAAAAATGTGCATCTGATTGGCGGTGCCAAGGAAGCCGGTGAGCTAGATGCCAAACGCGCAATCCGTCAGGGCGCAGAGTTGGCGGCGAAAATTTAATCTAATTCCTTCTCCCTCTCCCTATGGAAGAGCGCTGGGGAGAGGGTGAATAACCGCCTCTGCCCTGTGCAGCAGGGTTGCTCATCTTCTGGAAGCTGAGGGAATTCACTGAATAGAATCAACTCCTTCCTTTGAAAAAGGGAGGTTGGGAGGCATTGCTGTCCCACAATTTTTCACAAGAGGAAGCTCATTTGAGCTTCCTCTTGTTTTATGGGTATTTTATCGGGTGAAAATAAAGCTTTTAAAGTTCTTCTTTCAAACAAATTCACTTGAATTATT
>NZ_VPBE01000052.1:0-6952 GCF_013418895.1 Acinetobacter sp. YH12116
AGGATTTAATATCCACCATTGGTGCACATGCTTTTAACTCACTCCATTGGAGGAAGTTGAATATCCTCAATACCTAAAAGCTCAAATCAAATCAGTAACAGGTATTTGATTATAAACTTACTATCTTATCAGGGTTTTTTATAGCATAGCTCTAAATGGCTCTCATTTGCTCTTACAGCTCGTTTAAGGTGAAGTGGTACAAGTGCATAGGCAAGGTATCTAAACGCTCTCCTATGAGCAATGGTGAGCATAAAGAATTATATTTATATCTCTATCTAGTGTTAGGATTATCTGACAACCACAATATCTAGTATCTAATAAAATACATCATCCAAAAATGGATACTGAATATGAATAACGCTCCCACCAATGGTGGAAACGTATATAAATCTTTATACCAATCATCAAACAACATATAGAACATTGTACTAATTAGCTCAGCGCAATTCTGCTCTCAGTGTTAGGAATTAATATTATTTCCACTCAGCCGACTTTTCAGCTCAGTAGGTGTATTCGTTCTTTCTTAAATAAAATAGGACACTTTTGATTGTAAGCTACTGAATATTGACAAATTTGTTGTGATATGTTAGTATCTCTCTCATTACTAAAAGAACAATAAAACACTAGCCTTCAGGTACATCAATTTTATAAGTCATTGATTTTATTTAATACTGTTTCAATAGCGACAACGGTATTTTTATATTTCTTTATAAATCAATAATTTACAAATCATCTAAAATCTATCAAAATATGCCTGTATCCCTTACAGCATAAGGCTTTCAGCCACATCAAAAACAATTCGGATAAACAGAGTAATAGATACTATCTAACATACATATATCTCTACTACATCTATAGCTATGTATAACATATAAATATATCAATCTTTATATAGTAAATATCATATTAACTATTAGCTTATATCTTCTCTATTTATCTAATAACAATACAAAATAAGACTTATATTCCCTTTAACTAATTAATGAGTAAACTTTTAACAACTAGCAAGTATTTAGGCTATCCAATCAATACAACATATCAATTAAAACAATCTAACATGAAAGAGATTTATCTAGCTCTGGCTCATGCTAGAGATACGATAGATCGACCTATAGCACTTCGATATACAATAGGATTAGATAACAACCATTCATTCGATATTAACAAATTGACTAGAAAGATTAAGAGCTTATTTAAAGATGGGTACAGTTTTATCTATAGCTTTGAATATGCAGAATATAAAGGATTACATTTAGAAATGATGTTAGTAGTAGATCAGAATAAACATAATCCTTTATCAGTCTTTAACCTTTTAAGAAAGGTACTATTCAGCTTAGAAGGTGTAACAATAAACATTGAACAGGAATATAAGAAAGTATCTTTTAACTTCCATGAAAGAAAAGAGGAATATTTATCTGATTCAGGTGGCAGTAAAGTAGGACACAATTTAAAGGATGAAGCACAATTTAAAGATTGTATGTATAGAGCTTCATATCTAGCAAAGCAAGATGACAAACAACAAGTACAGTATAAGAAAACATTTGGAACAACAAAAGGATAACAATGATCGACTATCAACAACATCAAATTAATACAGCATACAATCAACTAATCTCTAATTTAGTATTATGGCAATATCTAAGAAACAGAGTAAAAGCAGATACAGAACAAGGCTACAAAGTAGTTAAGAATAAAGAAAAGCTAGACAAGATCACATCAAATATTCTTGATGCTCTCCCTGCTTTAGATGGTATTGATATTAGTAATGTAAGGCTATATATGCCACTTGTAGATGATGTAAATCTATTAGAACAGTTTAAGGAGATAGAGCTATGACAGTTATTCTATGCTCTATAGCTATAGCATTTATCATCTATCAACTTAAAACAATCTAGGGGATAGAGTATATCTCTTTTCCCCTCTCTCACGTGTATGTGTATATATGCTCACGTGTGAGGTACGATGCACCTATACGCTTTTGTCATTATAAAATATATAGTTAAATAGATAATCTTTATTATCTTCTATAATTTTTGTTATTTTTTTATTATTTGATTCTAAATCTTTTATTATAATATCTCGATATCTTTCAATTTCTTTTTTATTGTTTTGAAATTGAAATTCCAAACTATCTTTACTCAAAAATAAAAATACATCTTCATCTATTTGATTCTTTAAATCACTTAAAAAAACTTCATATCTTAATGTTAGTAAGTATATATCTTTGCTGTATTTATATTTATTTATTTTTTTTAAATCACTAACTATTAAAGATATATTTCTATTTAGGTTATTCAACCTATTTATAACATCAAGATGATCATTATTATCTAAATTTAAATCTACAATATTAATTAGTATTAGCTCTAATTCATTATATATATCAATGATGTTATGTAGCTTACTATCTAAATTTAAACTTAAGTTTGATAAAACTTCACTCCCTTTTTGTTTTCTCCATTGTTTAAATATAATTAATGCAGAAAGTGTTGCAATAAATGTTGCACATATATTTAATTGTTCTAGTGTCATATCTATCCCTTTAATACCCTATATACAGTAGCAACGCCACACCTAACAGCCTTTGCAATTTCTTCTTTAGTTAAACCTTTATTACTTAACTCTCTAATACGATCATGTTTTTGAGTATCAGCTTTCTTGCCAGTAGGCTTGTATCCGCTTCTCTCTAAACCTTGTTTAATTCGTTCTATACGTTTCTCATTGTCTAATCGAGCCATAGTAGCTAACAAATCAATTAACAGGTTATTAACTAGATTCAGGATAGAGCTTGTAATGGTATCATCTGTATTCAGCAGTACATGAGTAGTTGGCAGATCAGCAACAACTAGCTTCAATCCTTTTTCTTTTATACGTCCTTTCAATACTTCAAACTCATTTTGTTTTAAACGTGATAAGCGGTCTACGCTCTCAACAAGCAATGTATCTCCGTTCTCTGCATCTGCTAATAATTTATTCAATACAGGTCTATCTAGCTTTGTACCTGATTCATTCTCTACATATTCCTTTACATTGTCTTGAATGGTATTAGCAAACTCTTTAAGGCTATCTAATGCTCTCTCAGCATCTTGATCTTTTGTACTAGCTCTTACATATATTCTTACTGTCATTATCATATAACCTTATATCTTTAAGTCTTATGATAATACTATCATTTAATAATCAATACAACTCTAATGATAGATATATTCTCATTTAATTTGATTATTATTTCAGTATAGTCTAATGATAGCTTTTATCAGTCATAAATACTTATAATGCTATATTCAGTTTACTTTTGAATAATTAAGAGATTTTTATGAAAAAAATATTAATCATCGGGTTAGCAAGTCTTTTTGCTATAGGTTGTGCAACAACATCAGGATTAAATCCACAGACAGCAGTAAGTAATTTTGATGGTGTGAAAAGTGTAGCAATTGCTCCGCATGGTGCAGCATGTAAAAGCATGGTGTGCCCAATGGTTGGTGCATCATGGTTAGATAATCAGCCTGATAATGTTGGTATTACTATTCAACTATTCAATGAAATAGCAAATATTCACTCAGTATCTTTTAATATTGATGGGGAAATTATTAATATAAAGAATGATCATGCTACTAGTTTTGATCAAGCTGTAGGGGCTAACTATTCACAAGCTACAATGGTTGTAAGTTACAGTATTTTAACTAAAATTCTGCAATCAAAAAGAACATGGATGAAAGTATCAACTAGCAAAGGCGCACATGAAGTAGCCATTGTAGATGGTACTGTAGATAGTAAGGCTTTTAATGCACTTAAAAGATTTGATGCTCAAGTAAAAGAAGCATCTGCTAAATAGTTATAGACTTACTACCTTTTAGTGTAGGCGGTGCAAAATAATTTGCATCGTTCTGCTCTCTCTACGTGAATGAAACAGTACAACTACCCTGCTAAAACAATTTTATTCACGTACAGCGTTCAATCTGATAGGCTTATGAGTAATTAATAACTGAATATTGGTATTAAATATGACAAATACACCTAAGCCACGTGGCAACTTATCAAAAGCTGTAGTATTGGAATTAGTAAAGGATGCAACTCCTGAACAGGTAGCAACTCTATTTACAGGTAAAGATAATAAACCTTGTACATTAGTATCACGTAAACGTACAGTAGAGCTATTAGGATTATCAGGTGCTAAAAAGAAAGCTGTAGAAGAATATACATACCCAGCTAAACGTAAACCTCGTAAAGCTGTAGTTAAGCGTGGTATAGATTCAAATACAGTTAGCAAGGATGACTATAAAGACTTGAGCAATGACAAATTAATCAGCTCTATTAAAGAGTTTAAGAACAAACTTAAAGCTATGGAAGATCAACTGGCTGATCGTTTGAAATAATCATAACGCTATAAATTGAAAAGGAGGGAGCTATATGCTCTCTTTTTTTGAACATTTTTTGACATGCTAAATGCTGTATATTATTGTTCAATTGAACAGAACAAGAATGAACAAGTATGAGCAATTTATCAATTAACCAAGCAAGCAAATTGTTTAAAATAAGCCGTAATACAATTTATGCTCGAATCAAGAAAGGCGAGATGACAAAGAACAGTGATGGTACTGTTTCAGCACAAGATATGATTCGTCTATTTGGAAATAAGACAGACAAAAAAGCCATAGAACAGGCTATTACCGAACAACTGAACAGCACAGATAAAATTGAACAAATCATTGAGCAACCCAAAAACAATAGTGAACAGCTATTGGAGCAACAAGTTGAACAATTAAAGTCACACGTTGAACAACTTGAAAAGCAACTGGAGTATGTCAAAGCAAATGAAGCATGGCTTAAACAGCAACTAGATCAAAAGCTAATTGAACATAAAAATCATGAAAAGAAAGGGCTGTTAGGTCGCTTATTCGGATAATCTAGTTGGAACAAATCCTACATTTTCTAGATACTGTATCCATTCTTTAACATAGAATCCATCCATAAGCATTGTAGCTATTCGTTCTGAATAATCCTCTACGCTCTCTCCTACATTAGCCTTGTAATGATTTTGGAAAGCTATATCTCTACTCAACTTATCACCGAACATTAGAGCTTGTTTAATTGTCATATCTGCAAACATATCAATAGTATTCATATCCTTACCAGTCTTTGATTTCTTATCTTTTTTCTTAGCTATCTTAAACAAGATATGAGATATAACTCTCCCTTCTTTAAACTGTTCATATTTGATCTGTATATCAGTTTTCTTGTTAATCTCATCAACTGCTAAATCTAGTACACGCTTTTTAAAGCCTGACATTTGACTGTATTCATCAACCCCAACACCTAGTAAATTTCTTAACTCATTTATTGGGTATTTATTACTATTTCCTATACTTAAAAATTTGATCAATATTTCATACAGTCTAATGCTGTACTGGCTTTTAAGCTCTGATACTTGGCTTAAATGGTATTTAGTAAACTGCTCTTCTAGTCGGCTTATCATATTTATTACATTTCGATTTAGGTACATAACAACCATACCCTTATTTTTTACATAGGTTACTTCATTAACCCAACGAGAAACGGTTACAGCATCTGTATTAGCATATCTATCGACATAACTAAACTGCCTATTAAACAACTGCTTACTTGCATCATAAAGCTGTTTATAAGCATTTCTCTCATCTATCTTATATTGCTCCATATAGGATGTAGCTTTAACTTCAATAGGTGAATCGGGTGTTAGTTTGTTTACCTCTCTAGCTTCTACAATAGCTAGTAGCATTAATCTTTGCTCTACCAATGACAGGTTGAAGCTAGCATCAATTAGAGCGTTATCCTTAACCACTAGCCTTGTTTCTCTATTCATCTTATTGGTCTGCTTTTTTTGATTAGCGAACACTAAGCTATAAGTTATTAAATGACAAGTATCGAATAGTCACTTAATACCATAAATCCGTAACTCTCTACTGACTTATCAACACATAAATCCGTTACTTAATCCCCATAAATCCGTTACTTAATATCCTCTGTAGCCCTTACATAGCAAGGCATACAGCAAACAGTAAAGCATTTTAAAGCTTTTTTTATTTCAGAAAAGCCCATCTTCCTTTCAAAAATTTTGATTTTAATTTTGATTATCTGCATAGCAAATTGAGTGCATGGATTCAGATATATTTACCTATCCTGCAATGCAGGTTGGACAGGGAATAGAAATTTACACTTGCTCATGGCTTCTCATTTGCGCTCTAAGGTGCTTCTAAAAAGTATAGTGGTACATAGATATAGGTAAGGTGTATTTCGTTCAATCTGAGCGATTCTGTGAGCATCTAGGACTATATTTAAACCTTATCCTTACCCATCTGATAGCTGTGTACGCAATAACAGGTATTTTGTAGGTACTAGGAATTTGACAGCGTACAGAGTTATCAGAATCCAACCGACTGCATGAAGTTTGATAAGGTATTGAGAAGAACAGAGGGCGTGGAGAAAACAGAAATTAGAAAAGAGAAAAAGAGAATACAAGTTACATCATTTGTTTTTAAATCTATTCAAGCAATAGAGAATTAGTGTGCATACAAATATCTAGTTTTATAAATATTATTAACCATACAAATTTTTGTTTATTTCTGAATACAGCTAGATCAGTAGAACAAGCCTTTCATTAAAATTAGTTATGTAATGTCTATCTGCTTCTCAATGGAAAGGAAACGGAGCTTTAAAAGAAAAACCCCTGCTTAATACGGAGTACCTATCCTCAAACTAAGGACAGGATTTAGGGGTGGGGGCAGATTAGCTTTATCCCCTCCCTCTTTGATAAGGTGTGTATATCAATACCTAGTCTACGCTGACAGGATTTAATATCCACCATTGGTGCACATGCTTTTAACTCACTCCATTGGAGGAAGTTGAATATCCTCAATACCTAAAAGCTCAAATCAAATCAGTAACAGGTATTTGATTATAAACTTACTATCTT
>NZ_VPBE01000053.1:0-6538 GCF_013418895.1 Acinetobacter sp. YH12116
ATAAGGGCAAATTGTAGGTTTTATCTCAGGTTCAAATTTAAGATTTTAGCAGCACTCCAAACTCTACAATTTGCGTATAGTGGTAGCTAATCACTATATCAATCAAGATACAAGAAGCACTGCTTCGCAAGGCAGGCGATCAGAATATCCTGCAACCCTCGGTTTTTAAGCTCAGTCAGGACATTCAGCCAGAACTTGGCACCTTCATTCTCAGCCATCCACATGCCGAGCAGTTCTTTGTGTCCATCAAGATTAATGCCTAAGGCAAGGAATACAGCCTTGTTGATGACACTGCCATTATGACGGACTTTAACCACAATACAGTCCATATAAACGATGGGATAGATCACATCCAGCGGACGGTTTTGCCATTCAGCAACCTGCTCATTGACGGCATCCTCACAGCAGTGCTGTTCGCCTTGGAAATGAGCGTTGGAGATACATCGGCATCGTACATTTCCTTGAAGGTAGCAACGATTTCACGGGTGGTCATGCCTTTGGCATAAAGGGATAGAATCTGGCTATCCATTTGCGTGATACGGGTCTGATTTTTCTTAATCAACTGAGGTTCGAAAGTGCCATCACGATCACGTGGTGTGGTGATCTCAATCTCCCCATCATCGCTAAGTACAGTCTTACTAGAATAACCATTGTGTGAATTTGAGCCAGATTTACGGGCATTTTTTTCATGTCCGAGATGTTCGGTAAGTTCGGCATTAAGAGCCGTTTCAACAGTGAGTTTGGTCAACAATCGGGTGAATTGGTTGAGATCGTCTTCTGTTTTGATTCCTTTAGTAAATTCTGCTGCAAGGTCTTTTAGTTGTTGTTCGTTCATCATATTGCCTGACTCCGTTGTGAATATGAACATAGCAAATTCAGGCAATTACACAATTTAATTTACAGTCTCGAGTGATGAGTAATTGCACTTCTGGATTTTTTTAGTCAGCACGATAAACTCCAATTTCTCTTTAAAAATCCTCAAATTGGGGTAAGATGTGACAACAGATTCTACCGTTGAGATCACAATGAGCTTTTTAAAAAAGAAAAATAGCGCGAGTTTTGTCTTCTTTATTATTACGCTGTACTCATTGATTGGTTTTGGTCTGGGCTATGTGATTTGGGAATATCTGTTGTAACATTTTCTTATTCGCTTTATCCAATAATTATTGAATCATCAGCAAGTTCTTAAACTTGCTGACCATCACTGTTTTTATTCTTCCTCTAAAGCCGACCCTCATCCAGATAATCAGCTTTTATATGTAAGGATAAATTTTTACGCTATTTTCTGTGCCAATAACGTCGCAAAACGCTGTTGAATACGCTTGCCCTGTTCATCGACACGGTGCAGTTCACCCACATTTTCATTGTATTTCAGCAAAGTCCAGCCTTCATAATAAGCTTTTAACTCACCGGCTTTAAAGCTAAAAGGGAAGTCCGGTTGAATCGGATAATCTTCACTATCCATCGCGCAAACAATCAGGTTAAGGCCACCAGCTTTGGTGGCCTGCTGCATCTGCTGAATCAAAGTCGGGATGGTGTCGGGTTGTAAAAACATCATCACCACCGTGCAATATACAAAATCGTATTGACCCTGAATCTGTGGATTAATATTTAAATCCCGTAGCGTGGTATGAATGCTCTGAATCTGTTCCTGCTGAATAATCTCGTTCAGGCGCTCCAGACTTTGGGCATTGACATCCCAGGCATCGACCTGAAAACCGTGCTGACTTAAAAACAGCGCATTACGACCACTGCCACAGCCAACATCCAGCGCCGTGTTGCCCTGTAAAGATGGCTGTGCGGCCAGAATTTCTGAATGGGTCGGGGTCAGTTTATATTTTTTGGCAAAGTAGTCATTGGCTGTGCAATAAAAGCTGAGCTGACATTCGACATCGGCACTGGCCGAAACAATCTTGTGCCACACTTGCGGCTCAAGCATGGGCGGTTGCTGTTCCGGACTAAACAGATGTTCAGACAACAGCGTGCCTGCTTCATCGAGCAAGGCAAAATGCAATTCACCTTTTAAAACCTTCAGTTGGGCCCAAGTGCCGGCTTTGGTATTGTGCTGGCGTAAAAAGCCAGGCGGGATAGTGTCTTGTGTCCAGATCGGTAGCTGTTTATAGCATACGAGCGTTTGCATCTTTTCTCCATGTGCACTTGGGGTAAATGTCATTAAACCCTAAGCCTGCACAATATGCCAGAGAAGGAAGGGGAAAGGGCATGATTTCATCGGCCCACTTCCAATTATCTAGATGACTCAATCCATACTATTTTAGCGGTGAATCTTCAGCTCAAAATGATCTCCACATTTCCATTTTTGCAGATGTATTAGCGTTTTGAAAAATACTTCAGTATCAAATGGTGAGAATTTAAAATTGAAAACCAGATCACATTTTGGGCTTATAAAAGCGTCTACCCTTTAGAAAATTATCAACTGACCCGTTGGCGGGTGGCTAAAAAATAAGTAAAACTAAGTGAATGATATAAAATCATAAATATTTTATTGCTTTATTTTGAAAGCAAGGGCAAAAAGCAAAAAAACGGGATTAATTAACAAATGTATACACAAATAATAATAAAATAATGGTTGAATCTGCGCAATTGCTCGAATGTAGCATCGTATCTTCTTGTCTGTACCATGAATTCCGCGCGCCTTATGTCTCCTCTATTTCAGTTTATTAAAGCGGTCCAGATTTTTGTTTTCTTTCTTTGTAGTATGCTCATGGGTTGGGCACAGGCGGGAAATGAAATGAAAAACTTGACGATCCTTGCCTACCACGAAGTCACTTCTGAACCACAACCGTTAATGCCTGAATATGCGATTGAGCCTAAACAATTGCAGCAGCATCTGGACTGGCTGGTACAAAATGGCTTTCAGTTTATTGGCAGTCAGCAACTGTTAGAGGCACAGCAACACAACAAGGCGCTACCGGAAAAATCAGTCTTGCTCAGTTTTGATGATGGCTATCAAAGTTTTTATCAGCATGTCTATCCTGTTTTAAAACAGCGGAATATTCCGGCTGTGTTGTCGGTGGTCGGGCACTGGTTAGAACCAGCAGAACAGCAACAGGTTAATTTTGGCGGGAAAATGGTGTCACGCCAGCATTTTTTAAGCTGGGCACAATTAAAAGAATTACAGGCCAGCGGTCTGGTGGAAATTGCCAGCCACAGTTATGACCTGCATAAAGGCATTGTGGCCAATCCGCAGGGCAATGAATTGCCGGCCACCGTAGCACGTGCCTATTTCCCGCAGCAGCAGCGTTATGAAGATGACAACGCTTATCAGAAACGCATTCAGCAGGACTTAAAAGCCAATCAGCGCCTATTGCAAAAACATGGCCTGAAAGCGCCAAAAATTATGGTCTGGCCTTATGGTCGCTATAACTTGCATACGGTAAAAATTGCTAAAAAACTGAAGATGCCAATCAGCCTGACGCTGGATGATGCCGAGAATCAACCTGTAAACAGTTTTTCCAGATTGCCGCGAATTCTGATTCAAAAACACATGGATACATCACTGCTGGCTAAAGAAATCCAGAAACATCAGCAGCAGCGCACGGACAATGACCGTCCGCAAAAGATCATGCATGTCGATATCGACTATATTTATGATCCGGACCCGCAGCAGCAGGAACGTAATTTAGGCTTATTGCTGGACCGGATTCAGCAGATTGGCGTCAATACTGTATATTTACAGGCGTTTTCTGATCCGGATGGCAATGGCTCGGCCGATCTGGTCTATTTCCCGAACCGTTATATTCCAATGCGTGCTAACCTGTTTAACCGTGTGGCCTGGCAAATCCAGACCCGGACTCAGGTACGTCGTGTCTATGCCTGGATGCCAGTATTTGCCTGGGAATTACCGGCCTCGAATCCGGTGGCCAAAGATCTGGTGCAAACCGAGCAGCCGCATAGCGGTAAGCATCTGAACATGGGCTATCACCGTTTAAGTCCATTTTCGCCGCACGCCCGCAACACCATTAAAGGCATTTATGAAGATCTAGCCAAATCGGCACAGTTCAACGGCATTATTTTCCATGATGATGCCACCTTGTCCGATTATGAAGATGCCAGCAGCTGGGCCAAAAAGGCCTATCAGCAGCAGGGCTTAGCGACTGATCTGGCACAACTGCGTGCTGATGATGCCGCCTTACAGAAATGGACAGCTTATAAAGTCAAAGTGATTGATGATTTTGCCATGGAGTTGGCCGAGACCGTACGTCAGTATCAGCCTTATTTGCAGACCTCGCGTAACCTGTATGCACAGGTGGCACTGTCGGCCTATTCAGAAAACTGGTATGCCCAGTCGCTGGAACAGTCGCTAAACCGTTATGACTTTACCGCGATTATGGCCATGCCATATATGGAACAGGTCGATGATCCGGCGCAGTTTTATCAGCAGCTATTGAGTCGGGTGCAGCAGTATCCGCAAGGGCTGCGTAAAACGGTGTTTGAATTGCAGGCGGTCGACTGGCGCAGTGGCAATAAAATTCCATCTGCGGAAATTGCGGAAACAATTCAGAAACTCTATCAGGCCGGTGTGAAGCACATTGCCTACTATCCGGATGATCCAATCCAGAATCATCCTGATCCGGCTGTGCTGCGTCAGGCCTTCCAGTCTCAGCCCGCATCCGCACCGTAACAGGCTAGAGGAACAACCATGTTGCAAGAACTCTGGCAATCGGTGCTGAACTTTGTGTTTTATTATCCGCTGTTCATGTCCTATTTATGGATGATGGGCGCGCTGATTTTCTATGTCAAAGAACGCAAAGATCCGACCTTTACTCAGCCGCCAGCTTTACAGGAATATCCTTTGGTGGCGGTGCTCATTCCGTGTTTTAACGAAGGCGATAATGCCGAGGAAACCATCACCCAGGCACTGGCATTAAAGTACCCCAACTTTGAAGTCATTGCGATTAATGATGGCAGCTCGGACAATACTGGCGAGGTACTGAACCGTCTGGCGGCTCAGCATCCACGGTTAAGGGTGGTGCATCTGGCAGAAAATCAGGGCAAGGCCATGGGGCTGCAAGCTGGCAGTCTGGTCACCGATGCTGAATATCTGCTTGGAATTGATGGCGATGCCTTGCTCGATCCACATGCGGCCAGCTGGATGTTACGCCATTTTCAGCGTGATCCGGCGGTGGCCGCCGTTACGGGCAATCCGCGGATTCGCAATCGCTCGACCTTATTGGGCCGGGTCCAGGTCGGTGAATTCTCCTCGATTATTGGCATGATTAAACGTGCCCAGCGCACCTATGGTCGTATTTTTACTGTTTCAGGGGCGATTACCGCCTTTCGTAAAAGCGCGGTACATCAGGTCGGTTACTGGTCGCACGACATGCTCACAGAAGATATTGATATTTCCTGGAAGCTGCAGCGTGCCGGCTGGAAAATTGAATTTGAACCGAATGCACTGGTCTGGGTACTGATGTCGGAAACCCTGCAAGGCTTATGGAAACAGCGTTTGCGCTGGGCCATGGGTGGGGCGCAGGTGTTAAATAAAAATATTGATGTAATTTTTAAGCCCAAGCTGAATTATTTGTGGCCGCTGATTCTGGAAATGATGCTGACTCTGGTCTGGTCATATCTGCTGCTGTTGCTGTGTCTGCTCTGGATGTTAAGTTTCTGCCTGCCTATTTTACCGTTGCCGGAACTGCAATCGCCGTTTTTACCGCAAGGGGTGGGTATTGTGCTGGGCGCGACCTGTTTGTTCCAGTTTATGGTCAGCAAATGGATGGACAGCCGCTATGAAAAAAATCTGGCCAAAAACTATTTCTGGATGATCTGGTATCCGTTCATGTTCTGGCTGATTACCGTATCGGCCAGTATTGTGGCGTTTCCAAAAATGCTGCTGCGTGGGGAAGGGAAACGTGCACGCTGGATCAGTCCCGATCGTGGAATTAAACGTGACAGCTAACTGTCGCGATGTGATGTGTTGAGAGTAAAGTTGTGAAAGCCAATACTTTAATTATTGATTATCGCTATGAATTGCCGTGGCAAAAGCGTTATGCCTCGAACGTGTGTACCGCCGGCTTATGGCTGACCTGGGGCCTGTTGTGGCAGCCAGTTTTAAGCAGTCTGGGTTTACTGGATTTGGAACGGGATGCACTGATTCAGCAAGTGGCCCAGTTGATGCTGAGTATTCTGCAAAATGGCTTTAGCGCGCTGGTGGCTTGTGGCTTGAGTTTATGGCTGTGGACCAACTATATTCCGGCGCACTCCATCCAGACCATGCAACCGGCACCGCTAAACCAGTTTGCCGAGCATTTTCAGCTGGAACCGGTGATGTTAACGCAATCCCGTCAGGCCAAAATTGTCACGGTCTATCATGATCAGGAGGGCAAGATTGTCGATTTACAGGCACATTCCCAGCACCCTGTATCTTAAAGGTTGGCTGGAATTCGGCTGCTTGTATCTTGATTGATATAGTGATTAGCTACCACTATACGCAAATTGTAGAGTTTGGAGTGCTGCTAAAATCTTAAATTTGAACCTGAGATAAAACCTACAATTTGCCCTTATCCCTCATACAACT
>NZ_VPBE01000054.1:0-6466 GCF_013418895.1 Acinetobacter sp. YH12116
TACTTATCATCGAAAGAATATGCGGGCTATTCAACTCTGTGCATCAGATGAATATCACCTAAGACAACGCAATAAGATAGAAACATTATTCAGTTTATTGAAGGGGCAATACAATTTAGTGACGAGTCAAGCACGTAGTCTTCATGGATTTCTGAGTGGAATTTACGCCTCGCTATGTGCATATCAATTAACCCATCAAAATAAGCCAACAATTCAAATTAAGGAATCATCGGCTTAAGCAGGATCCGGGTTATAATAATAAGACTTCAGACCTCTCCTAGAATACTTGAAGGCTCTCCTCCATGAAAAAACTCATCAACCACCCTGAAAACTTGGTTGTCGACATGTGTAAAGGCTTTGTCTTGGCATACCCCGAACTCGCATTCACTGAATCACATAAAATCATTTCAAGAAAAGAAAAACATAACAATGTCGCGCTGATCAGTGGCGGTGGTAGCGGGCATGAACCTGCACATGCTGGTTTTGTGGGTCAAGGCATGTTAGACGCTGCTGTATGTGGGGACGTGTTTGCATCTCCATCGCAAATTCAGGTCTATAAAGCTCTACAACACGTCGCAACCGACAAAGGCGTGCTGATGATCATCAAAAACTATTCTGGCGATATGATGAATTTCCAGAACGGTGCAGCTTTAGCCACTGAAGATGGCATCAAAGTGGATTTTGTGAAAGTCGCAGATGACATTGCGGTTAAAGATAGCCTTTACACAGTCGGTCGTCGTGGCGTTGCAGGAACGATCTTTGTGCATAAAATTGCAGGTGCTGCCGCATCAAAAGGTTTAGCGATCCAAGACGTCAAATCTGTCGCACAAAAGGCAGCTGACAATGTGATTAGCCTTGGTTTTGCCTATAGCTCATGTACCGTTCCTGCCAAAGGCACACCAACCTTCACCCTTGCCGATGATGAAATGGAATACGGCGTGGGTATCCACAGTGAACCGGGTATTCGTCGTGAAAAAATCTTGCCCTCGAAAGAGTTGGCACAACGTATGGTCGATGATCTGTTTTTAGATCGCCCAGAGATGAAAGAAGTCGCCGTGTTGATCAATGGCTTTGGCTCTACCCCAATGCAAGAACTGTATGTGTTTAACCATGATGTTTGCGAACACCTTGCGCGTAAAGGCATTAAAATTTACCGTACATTGGTGGGCAACTACATGACCAGCATCGACATGAACGGTGCTTCTGTTTCACTACTTGCGGTAGATGATGAACTGAAAGGCTACTTAGATGCTGAAGCCAATACCCCTGCCTTAAAACTGGATGGTTCACCTGCCTTGCCATTTGAGTTTGCTACCAAAGATGCAACAGCAGAATATAGTGCCAACACCGCAGTCGAAACAGCTGCAGAACATACTGAAATTCAAAATGAACAGTTCACCATTGAAAATATGCGTTATGTGGTCGATGTTATGGCAGCATGTATCATCAAGAATGAAGTGCCGTTTTGTGAATTAGATGCACATGCAGGTGACGGCGATTTTGGTATGAGCGTGGCAAAAGGTTTTAAACAACTTAAAAAAGAATGGCAAAGCCTGATCCAGGCACAGTACATGGATGAATTCTTACTGAACAGTTCGATGATCATCATGGAGCATTGTGGTGGGGCATCAGGTCCAATCTGGGGTTCTGCATTCCGTGCTGCGAGTAAAGCCATTCAAGGCAAAACCACATTAAGCGTGGCAGATTTTGCCGATATGCTTCAAGCAGCAGTAAAAGGCATTCAGGTGACAGGTGAACGCTCATTTGGTCGTGGTGCTGTGGTGGGTGATAAAACTCTCATTGATGCACTTGTGCCATGTGCAGACTCATGGTCAAACAATACAGATAAAAGCTTTAAAGAAAACTTTATTTTAGGTGCACAAGCTGCTGTTCAAGGTGCTGAATCAACCAAAGATATCGTGGCACGTATGGGACGTGCGGGCACTGTGGGTGACCGTAGCTTAGGCTATCCTGATGCAGGTGCTTATGGTTTAGGCGTAATCTTTAGCGATATTGCTGAGCATATTAAATAAGATTTTCAAGATTTGAAAAAAAGCCTCGCATCATCGGGGCTTTTTTATTTACCAGTATGTCCCGTCCCGTTCTGAAATAAGCTGGCAGAAAAAACGTCTATTGAAATTTTTCCAGATACTTGGTCAGCTTTTCTTTGACCACAACCCTTTTATTGCCCTTCATCTGGGCTTCACTCAGAATTCCTTCCGAATCAACCACCACCACACGATGTCCATCTTGCTGCAAACGCTCTACCCCTTCAAACAGCATCCGTGCACCCACATCATGAATTAAGGTGAGGTTGGTCAGATCGAGTACAATCGTCGTATCACCCGGTGGCTCTTCCTGTAAATTGCGCAGCAACATTTCTGACTCGGTAAACTGCAACACTCCGCGCAGTTCATAGACGCGAACATCATCATTTTTGCCAGCCCAATAACAGCTCTGAATAATGGTTTGTGCGGAAGGCGTCCCTTCCATCAGATGCAGGCCCATATCGGCAGATAAACGCTCAAAAATATCAATCCCGCGGACACTGTTGCCATGTTCATCCACGCGCGGTGAAAATACCGCAATACCGACCTGACCCGGCAGCACACCAATAATCCCACCTGAAACGCCGCTTTTGGCCGGAATCCCCACCGTGGTGAGCCAGTCTCCGGCAGCATCATACATACCACAGCTCAGCATCACGCTTAACACCTGCCGCACCACGGCCCGATCCAGTAAACATTCGCCCGTTTTCGGATGTAGGCCGCCATTGGCCAAGACACTGGCAATGTGTGCCAAATCCTTAACCGTGACCTTAATTGCACACTGCTGGATATACCCATTCACAATCTCGACCGGGTCAGTGTCCAGTGCACCGACAGTACGCAACATATAGCCAATCGACAGGTTCCGGAATGCGGTCTTCATTTCGGAGGTATAGACCTGCTCATCAAAACTTAATTCCCGTCCGGCCAGTTCACTTAAAAAACGGCGCAGCTGCTCGGCCCGTGAAATGCCATCCGTAGTTTGAATTAATGAATGGGTGGTAATCGCCCCCGAGTTGATCATCGGGTTTTTCGGAATATTCAGTTCTTTATCTAGGGAAATCTGGTTAAAGGCTTCTCCGGAGGGTTCAACACCTACTTTTTGCAAAACTTCTTCAATGCCCAACTGCTCCAGCACCAGTGCATAGGCAAAGGGTTTGGACATGGACTGGATGGTAAATTCATGACCATCATCACCGCTGGAATAGATCATGCCATCTGCGGTGGACAGGGCCAGCGCCAGCTTGTTAGGATCAGCCTGTGCCAGTTCCGGAATATAATCGGCCAGCTGCCCGCCCGCATTGCGCTGACATTGTGACAAAACATGCTTTAAATAATCTGGAACAGGCGTTTGCATAGGATGGGTCCTTTTTGGGCATTATCATTGTTGTAGATGGCAACTTTATTTTATACCGCAAGCCGGTGCATTTTGGCCCGGCAGTTACAGCATCGCTACACGCATCGCTTTTCTAAATCTTCTTGATTCAATTATGCGCTCAAGATTGTGCACTTTTTTAGATCACTGTCTGGGAGAAGCTGCTATGATGGCGCGATTTTTTGACTTACCTGCAATTTGTTCATGTTAGCCGAAAATTTCTCCCTCTACAGTGCGCTAATCCCGCTGTTTATAATGGCCTTTGGCAGCGTCATTCTGCTGCTGCGGCTGTTCCAACCAATTCCCACCTATTTTCTGTGGTATGCCGCATCGACCCTATGTACGGGTCTGGCCGTACTGATCATTACTGTGGTCTCTGCCCAAGTGTTACCGACCTTTAGCTTTATTCCATCCACGCTGCTGTTTATCAGCTGTGCGATGTTCACCCATGCCATTCATTTGCGGCTGAATGTCACCACGCGTGGGCATTTCTGCTGGTGCTAATTGCCATTGCCGAGTCAATTTATGTGTATTTTTCGGTGTTTGATGAGCAATATGCACAGCGGATGCTGGTGCTAACCATCACCATCACCCTAATTTTCTCGCATAATTTAAAGGCTTTATATCAGGTCAAGCTCAAGCAGAAACTGGATCGCCTGTTACGCCTGTCGCTGTTGCTGTTAAGTGCGGTGATTGCGCTGCGCACCCTGGATCTGTTTGTGGTATTACAGCCGACCAACCAGATTTTAAGCAATAATCTGGTCGCTGCCTGTACCCAGCTGATTATTCTCTGCCTGAGCCTGCTGATGGCCGGGCTGCTGTTTCATAGTGCCTATCAGGATATTTTCCAGCAGCTGCAAAAAGAACGGAATCTTGATCCATTAACCGGCTTGCTGAATCGCCGGGCGCTGGAGGAACGTCTGAAACGCTTAAAACAGCACAGCCGTTCCAAGCAGAATGCGATTATTCTGTGTGATCTGGACTTTTTTAAGCAGATTAATGATCAGTACGGCCATAAGGTTGGCGATGTAGCGCTACAGCATGTCACCGAAATTATCAGCAAAGCGGTGCGTAAATACGATGAAATCTGCCGGATGGGCGGTGAAGAATTTCTGATTTTACTGCAAGATACCCCGCTGGATATCGCAATTCAGGTGGCAGAACGGATTCGCAGCGGCATCGAAACCACACCACTGATTCAGAGTGGTCAGGTCATTTCAATGACCGGCAGTTTCGGCATCAGCTTTTTCCAGCACTTTGATGAGTTTTCTCAGGCCACGCAGCAGGCCGATTTATTGCTATATCAGGCCAAAAATCTGGGCCGCAACCAGCTGTACTGGCAACAATAATAATCATCGAAACACGCAGACTTTTATAACTATTAGTTTATTTTTCCCAAATAAAGTTTGATTATTCATAGCTATAGCTCTTCTTTAAAATTACGGTTCCTGTTTTTAGTCCAGTCAGAAGATACGCATGGATGCTACTCCCCGTTTAAGCCGCGAAGACAAACGCACACTTGGCCTGTCCTCACTCGGCGGGGCACTCGAATTTTATGACTTTGTCATTTATGTCTTTTACGCCAAAATTATTTCCGATCTGTTTTTTCCAAGCACCCTCAGTCCATTTTGGGCTATGCTGAATACCTACGGGATTTTTGCAGCCGGTTATTTCTTCCGTCCACTCGGCGGTGTAGTGATGGCGCATTTTGGCGATTTAATTGGCCGTAAACGCCTGTTTAGCCTGTCGATTTTATTGATGGCCTTACCCACACTGTTTATTGGCATCATGCCAACCTTTGAAAGCATTGGTTATGCCGCGCCATTATTGTTACTGCTAATGCGCGTGGTACAAGGTATTGCCATTGGTGGTGAAATTCCTGCGGCCTGGACCTTTGTTTCTGAGCATGTGCCAGAAAAAAGAATTGGTTTTGCCAATGGTCTGCTGACCGCCGGCTTATCCTTGGGGATTTTACTCGGTGCGTTAATGTCGCTGTTTATTTCACTGCAATTTACTGCAGCCGAAATTCAGGACTGGGCATGGCGTATTCCGTTTATTGTTGGTGGGATTTTTGGTCTGGTAGCGCTGTATTTACGCAGTTATTTACATGAAACCCCGGTATTTAAAGCCATGCAGGCACGCAAGGAACTGGCCAAGGAATTACCGGTGAAACAGGTGCTGGCGCAGCATCGTAGCGGTGTGGTGATGGGCATGTTCTTTACCTGGTTCCTGACCGCCTGTGTGGTGGTGCTAATTTTGGCCATGCCAAATCTGCTGGTCGGTGCATTTGGTTTTGACCGCGCCGATGCCTTTAAAATGCAAAGTGCCGCCATTGTCATGCAGATGATTGGCTGTATTGTGGCCGGGCTGCTGGCCGACCGTTTTGGTGCTGGGAAAGTCATTTTATTCGGCTCCCTGCTGGTCGCTGCAATTGCCTCACTGTTCTATAACAGCCTGGGTCATGTTGAAGCATCAACAATCTTTATGCTGTATATGCTCTTGGGTCTGGCATCAGGGACAGTTGGCATGGTGTCATATAGCATGGTGAAAATGTTCCCGGCACAAATCCGTTTTTCCGGTATTTCATTTTCTTATAACGTGGCCTATGCCATTGCCGGTGGCATTACCTTACCGCTGGTGCAGTGGCTAAGCCTGTATAGCAATATTGGCGCGCTATATTATATCTGGGTGGTCTGTCTGGTGGCGTTTATGACCGCCTGGTTTTATCAGCAACGCTTTGAGCGTGCCCGCCCTTCGGTTTAATCCACCTCAAAACAAAAAAGCCCGGCTTCATCCTAATGCCAGTCAGTTAAGCAAATTTTAGTAAAATGTAGTAAAAATGAGTGTATGTAAATACGCTCATTTTTTTATGTCTTTATCTGAACATTTAGAATCCACTCTTGAACATGCTCTCCTATCACTCAACCATTTTTGTGAACTTATTGACTTAAATTGGATTGAAACATCTCTGCATCAAACAGGTAAGGCATCGATCAGAAGGAGAAAATTACCTGCTGAGCACGTGGTTTGGCTTGTTCTTGGG
>NZ_VPBE01000055.1:0-5946 GCF_013418895.1 Acinetobacter sp. YH12116
GAGATCCATGCACGTGTAGCAGTCCTTAACAGATTTACGGAATTAGGTCGCCCACTTACCCAAGTTACGCCTTAAATTTGGCTCAATTAGGGGCGCTTTGCATTTCAAATCTTTGTGCAACAAAGCCGGTTGACAGTAATATATTGGTTTCACTGTTATAAATCCCTGAAATACTTCTGATCCGACTTAAAATTAAATCAAAATTCACCAAATTGTCGGACTGGATTTCTACCAGTAAATCCCATTTGCCATTCGTTGTATGTAAGGTCTGAATAGCCGGATCGAGACGTAGCTCCTTGATGACGGCCTGTGCCTTGTTGCCTTCCACCATAATACTCATCCAGGCCTGAATAAGCTGCGGATTCAGGTTCGGTTTAATGCGTACCGTATAGCCGGTAATGATGCTAGTCGCTTCCATGTACTCGATTCGCTTTTGAACCGTGGCCCGGGAATTTCGGGTTTTCTGCGCAATTTCTGTAATTGAGATACGTGCATTTTCTCTTAACAATCCAAGTATTTTATTGTCCGTTTTATTTTTTTAAACGGATGAATAATTGGTTTTTAATTCTTGATTCTTAGTTATTATTGAATAATAAAAAAAATAATTGGATTTAAGGATAATATTCTAAGCACTATCTGCCTAAACTATTTCTGAATAAAATTCTTTATCCCAAGCTTATTAAAAATCAAAAGTGTATCTCTATTTTATAAGGCTATTCTCTTTAAACGATTTTCACTATAAAAAGAGAGAAGGCTAAACTTGCACTCAATGTTGAAGCAGAGTTTAGCCAGTTCATCTAGTTCAGATTAACGTACAGTTTTCCCCAACCGTGCCAGTAAAATCACTGGAATCAGTCCGACCAGAACAATCAATAAGGCTGCAATTGCGCCTTCTTCATAGGTACCACGTGAGGCTTCGGCATATAACTGCGTGGCCAGGGTTTCCATATTCAGCGGACGTAGCAACAATGTGGCCGGCAGCTCTTTCATACAGTCCACAAAAATCAGTAAGGCTGCTGAAATCAGTGCAGGACGTAATAAAGGCAAATGGATACGGGTCAGAATCCCGCTTTTGCTCTGGCCCAGATTACGTGCGGCATCATCAAAAACGCCATGAATCCGGTTATACCCCGATTCAATCCCGCCAATTGAAATGGCTAGAAAGCGTACCGCATAGGCGTAAATTAAGGTGAAACTGGTGCCTAAAAACAGCAGGCCGGTATCCAGACCAAGCTGGAATTCCAGAAAATCCGCTACGGCGTGATCAATCGCGCCCAAAGACAGCATCAGGCCAATGGCCAGTACGGTGCCCGGAATGGCATAGCCCAAACTGGCAACCCGGCTTAGCCAGCTGCTTCGGCTAAACCGTGCGGTACTCACAATCATAAAGCCAATCAGCATGGTCACAAAAGTGGCAATACTGGCTAAGGTAAGCGTATTGATTGAGGCTTGCAGCAGATATTCAGAGAAACCGGCATATTGTAAACGCTGATAAGATTCGACCAGTAAATGACTGATTGGAATCAGAAAACCAATAATCACCGGAATCAGCCCTAGGCCGAATAGCAGCCAGGCTTTGGCGCCGGTCACTGGCTGGGCGGGCATCAGCCGGCTACGCTGGGCCGAGTTCATATAGCGCTGTTTGCGTCGCCCCAGCCGTTCTACCAGTACCAGCAGGCTAATGATCAGCAACATAAAAATTGCAATCTGGGCGGCACTGGCCAGATCGGACTGGTTGGTCCAGGTCGAATAAATTGACAGGGTCAGGGTTTTAATGCCCAGAAATTCGGTGGCACCAATATCATTGATGGTTTCCATCAGGGCCAGACTGGCACCAACCGCAATGGCCGGGCGAGCCAGCGGAATCGCAACCCGGAAAAATACCTGTTCCGGTTTTAATCCCAGACTGCGCGCTACTTCAATCAGGCTGGCTGACTGCATCAGGAACATGGCACGGGTGCTTAAATAGACATAGGGATACAGCACAAAACTAAGCAGAAAAATCGCGCCCCAGAGCGAGCGGATATTCGGAAACCAGAGCTGCTGCATTTCTAGCTGAAGCCAGTCCCGCAGCAGGGTCTGCACAGGACCAATCGGATGCAAAATATCAATATAGCTATAGGCAATAATATAGGTCGGTACGGCCAAGGGCAGTAACAGTGCCCAGTCCAGAAAACCACGGCCACGGAATTGATAGGCCGTGACCAGCCAGGCACTGCCGGTACCAATCAGAATCGTCAGAATCCCGACACCAAACAGCAACAGGCCGGTTTCAATCAGGGTGGGAGGAATCACATATTGCAGCAGATGGTCCCAAATCTCGCTATTGCCCTGTAAGGCCGTCCAGAGCAAAGCCAGCACAGGCAGACAGGCCAGCAGGGTAAACAGGCCACTGAGTGAAAAAAGTGCAGTTACAGGAGATTTTTTCTGGGTCATCGGGGGATCAACAGGCTGGACATGGACACAAGACTGATAGCACGAGCAGCAGTCTGCCCGCGCTATCTGATGATTCAGGTTTAGTGATTAAACTGGACTTTATCGACCAGCAGATTGGCTGCCTTACGATGGCGAGCAATCTCACTTAAACGCAGTGAATCAATATCTAACTTGCCGAAACTGGCGATAATCGGATCAATCTTCACGCCTGGTTTGATCGGATATTCATAACCACTTTGTGCATACATGGCCTGGGCCTGATCTGAGGCCAGGAACTCCAGTAACTGTACCGCTTCTTTGCGGTTTGGCGCATGTTTGGCTACAACTGCACCAGAGACATTGACATGAGTGCCGCCATTTTTAAAGCGCGGTAACACCACATTAATGGCATTGCCCCAGCGCTGCTGTTCAGCATTGCCATTGCGCATGGTGCCCACATAATAGGTATTGGCCACACCAATATCACAGATTTTACCCAGAATATCGCGCGCCACATCGCGGTCACCGCCACTGGCTGGACGCGCCAGATTGGCTTTAACGCCGCGTAACCAGGTTTCTGCCGCTTTTTCACCATGATGGGCAATATAGGCGGCAATTAACGCGGTATTGTAGGGATGGCTACCCGAACGGATACAGATTTTACCTTTCCATTGCGGATTGGCCAGATCTTCATAATGAATGGCGTTCAGCGGCGTACGTTCTTTGGAGGCATAGACTGCACGGGCACGCATTGACAGGGCATACCAGTGGCCATTGGCTGCACGTAAATTGGCCGGAATGGCATTATTTAATACTTTGGAATTCACGCGCTGGGTGAGGTCCGCTTCGACCAGATCCACCAGATTGCCAAAATCGACGGTCAGCATCACATCGGCCGGTGAACGGCGTCCTTCAGCTTTCACTCGCTCCAGCAGACCATCTTTAATAAATACGGTATTGACCTTAATGCCGCTGCTTTCGGTAAATTCTTTTAATAAGGGCTGAATCAGCACCGGTTCACGCGTGGTATACAGGTTTACCTGCGCGGCTTGCGCCAGACCGCTCAGCGCCAGCAGGCCGCTGGCCAGCAGTGGAATTTTGATTGTTACTTTCATCGTTTTTCATTCCTTATTGTCAATTTAAAAAGCGTTGGCCACTTCAGCCGTGGTGGTTGTATGGGCTTTCGGCTGTGAATCTTGAGCGAAGAAAAAACACTGCTGCAGATCGAGGCGCACATAAACCTGTTCCTGATAAGCGGTCTGTGCCGGGCTGACCTGCGCCAGAATAATAGTCTCGGGGTCCAGTTGCAGGCGTAGCTGTTCGGCATGCCCCATAAAGCTGGAGGACAGCACGGTCGCCGGGATTGCACCGGTAGTCGGCTGGCTAAACACCTGCACCTGATGTGGACGGAAACAGCAGCGGATTGGCTCTTGGTGATGCGCCAGCGCTTCACTGATGGGATGTGCGCCAAAACAGGTCTGTAATTGCTGCGCGACACGCTGCGCCGGAATTTCATTCAGGGCAGAAAAATAACGGGCGGCAAATAAGGTGGCTGGCTGCCGGTACAGGGCTTTAGGCGTACCGATCTGAATAATTTCACCCTGATGCATCAGGATAATCTGATCGGCAATTTGCAGCGCCTCTTCCGGATCATGGGTAACAATAACTGTGGTGGTGCCGGTCTGCTTCAGAATTTCGATGGTATTTTGCCGGATCTGGTCACGCAGGCGATGATCGAGATTGGAAAAAGGTTCATCCATCAAGAGCACCTGCGGTTTAGGTGCCAGGGCACGGGCCAGGGCCACGCGCTGCTGCTCGCCACCAGACAGGGTATAGGGATAACTGTGCAGATGATGCTGCATCGAAACATGCTGTAGCGCCTGTTCGGCCACCGCCTGACGCTGTGCTTTGGGCAGTTTTTTCAGGCCAAACATGACATTGTCCAGTACGCTTAAATGCGGAAACAGGGCATAGTCCTGAAACACCAGACCAATATTGCGCGCTTCGGCTGGAATCTGTTGCTGTTCATTCCACAGGATTTGCTGTTCAAGCTGGATTGAGCCACTGCTTGGGGTTTCTAATCCGGCAATCAGACGAAGCATGGTGGTTTTGCCACAGCCAGAATGGCCCAGCAGGCAGATAATTTGTCCGCGCTGTGCAGACCAGCTGGCCTGATGCACCGCAAAACGAGAGCCGAATTGTTTGCTCAGTTGCCGAATGGTCAAGACATTGGCCTGAGCTGCAGTATAAGCATTCATGGTCAATTCACAGGATGATTTTTATGCAGTTATCATAACTGAGAATTTTTCTCATGTAGAGTGTTTTTACCAATGAGAATGTAAATAGTTTCAGTTTTGAGAGTTTTATCGGGTTACAGGCAATCGGCCGATTTTATTCAGTTTATTTTCATAAATGGTATTTGAGTTGCTGCAAAGGGTGCAGCTTAAACAGACTGTTCACACTCAGGTAAAAGTCAATCAAGGCCGGCTTTAAGACATAAAAATAGCCGCTCAATGGAGCGGCTATTGGGCCAAAATCATCATGACCTCTGGGAGAGAAAAATGGCTTATTTGCCCGGTAAGTCAAACCAGATCATCTGGCTTTCTTCGGTTGCCTGAATATCCGCATGTTCCGCGAATAACAGTGCATCACCAGCTTTAACCGTATGTTCACCAATCTGCACTTCACCACGAATCACATGCACATAGTTGAGCTGCTGGGTCGCCTGTACGTTTAGGCTTTGGCCGGCTTCAAGTACCGCGGTTTTCACTTCAGCCTGCTGGCGAATATGCATGGGTGCCTGTTCGGTTGGGCCAACAATCAGATGCCATTGGTTCGGCTGTTCACGTGGGTCGAGTTTAATTTGCTGATAATTTGGCTCTGCATCACGCACATTTGGATGAATCCAGATTTGCAGCATATGCACTGGTACATCGCCCTGGTTGATTTCACTGTGCTGAACCCCGGTTCCGGCGCTCATCAGCTGCCATTCACCCGCACTGATATGCCGTTCATTGCCCATGCTGTCTTTATGTGAAATGGTGCCATCCAGTACACAGGTTAAAATTTCCATGTTGTCATGCGGATGGGTACCAAAACCATTGTGGGCAGCAATCCGGTCATCATTAATCACACGAAGCACACTCACACCCATGTATTTCGGGTTGTACCAGCTGCCAAATGAAAAGCTGTGTTTGGTGTCTAACCAGCCGGCTTTAACATGACCACGTTCTTCACTACGATGTAAGTAGGCGTTCATCAGATAATCCTCTAATTCTTTTTGAGCTTGAGGCTATCTTAGTGTTTTACCTGGTGCCTGTTCTAGGCATGGAATGCAACATATCGTTCCAGATTCGCAACGTCATAGATTCAAACCTCCGTAATCAAAAAAGCCTGCATCGGCATAATGCCAGTCAGTTAAGCAAATATTAGAAAAATGTAGTAAAAATGAGTGTATGTAAATACGCTCATTTTTTTATGTCTTTATCTGAACATTTAGAATCCACTCTTGAACATTCTCTCCCATCACTC
>NZ_VPBE01000056.1:0-5509 GCF_013418895.1 Acinetobacter sp. YH12116
GATATAAACCAACAGGCAAGAAAGCAGACACGGCAAAGCATAAGCGGATCTTAGAACTGGCAGCACTTGGCAGCATGACAAAAGACGAAATAGCCAAAGCGGTAGGCGTGGGCGTTGCTACTGTTTACAGGGTATTAAAAGCAGGGTGATGCTTTTAGGGTTTTAGGGAGAATCCCTAACAAGTCCCCGTGACATGATGCAGCATAGCGGAATTGTGGCCACAGGGTAGGCTTGCTTATCACTTCAGAAACGCTTTAAGACCACGATCTAACCGATCAAACAAGCCACGTTTTTTAGGTTGTTTCATTGTGTCATTTTGCGCCGTTGCATCATGTTGCTTTGTGGCGTTGCTATTTGCTTCATACGGCGTTTCATTGTGTTGCATGGCTTGATCTATGGGCGTTTCGGTATCGTTGCATGTTGTTGCTTCAGGACGTTGCGCGGACGTTTCAGGTGCAACAAGTAGCCTTTGCAAGTGATTAATCTGATTGTCCTTTTGCTCAATTTGCTTCTTTAAAAATAACAATTCACGTTCTAATACTTCCACGAGCTTTGATTCTTTTTCGGGTACAGGTGCAGCTTCAGCCGTTGGAGCTTCACCAAAGACGCGGATCACTTCAGCAAGATCAAACAGGCCATTGCTTAAACGCGACAGCTTGCCATTGCTTACAGCCCTATAGATTGTGGTTCTATTGACGTTAAAGCGTTTGGATACTTCAGTTAGGGAGAGTTGAGCCATATTTTTTCTGTTTTATTGCTTTAAAATCTTAGTTTTGTATTGTAGTCTAGTTTTCATAGGTTCAGGTTATTGCTTATGTTTTTTGTGATATGTGCAAAATTTTCGACATCGCAGAAAACAAAAAAGCTCACAATTTGCCGTTGTGAGCTTGATTGCAGATCCGAAGATCTAAAATAAATTGCTACAGTGTTCAGTTTCGCAGACCCACACTAAGCTAATCATAATACTATTAATAGTATTATGTTGACATTGTATCTTGATAATAATATCAGCGCAATAGCTTGTGCATCTGAACGAACACAGTAGCCCTTTGATTTAAAAAGAGGTTACACATGCACCAATTACAAAACACCATCACAGCCCCGCAAATTGCTCAAATAATCAAACGCCGTACTATCACTGTGCAGCGTTGGGCAGAATCAGGAAAGCTACCCAAGCCTATTTGCCGTTTCGGTATAACTTACGTTTGGGATAAGTCCGAAGTATTTAAAGCCCTTGAAAGTCTAGGATACCCAACGCCGTGTAATGCCACTGCCCTAAATGAGGGAGTGCTATAACATGAACACAAAAACAGAGCAAATTGCTGTAACCGTTGTAACAAGTGAACGCCCAACAGTTTTAACAAAGACCTACCAATTAATTGACGGCGTTATACAGCAGCCAAAGACCACAGCGAACATGGTGCAAGGCACAGGCATAACAAAGACGTTTAAAGATATTAATGAACTGGCGGAAATCCTGACGGGTTTAAACACCAATCAAGCTATGACTTGGGGCATTGTACCTGACAAACAAACAGACACGCCGTTTCAGATATTCAGCAAAACCGAGTATGAGAAACAAGGACAGCCACAAAACGCCGTAACACGTACAAAAGACTTCTTTAGATGGGGAGATTTTGGCGGCGTGATGATGCTTGATTTTGACTTTAAAGATGAAAGTAAAGCACTAAGCAAAGAGCAGATCATAAAGACACTGTATGACGTCATACCGTCACTTAAGAACGCCGCTTATATGTGGTGGTGCAGTAGTAGCAGCTTTATCTATAACGGCGAACAGCAGCACACTGGATTGCGTGGACAGCGTGTTTATATCCTTGTGCAAGATGCAGCAGATATAGAACGGGCAGGCAATGTATTGTTTAACCGTTTGTGGCTTGCGGGATATGGCCATATTGAAATCAGCAAAGTAGGATCGTTCCTAACCAAAGCAATAATTGATAGCAGCGTTTGGCAGCCTAGCAGATTAGATTTTATTTCAGGTGCAAATTGCATTGCCCCAGTTGAACAAAAACGCCCACAGCCTGAAATTCATAACGGCGCACCTTTAGACACAAAGGCGGCATTGCCTGACCTGACGGCGATAGAATTGGCGGAAGTTAAAGCCATGCAAGCCAAAGCAAAGGCTGAATTAAAGCAGGAAGCCGATTTTATTAAGGCTGAGTTTATTGTAGACAAGGCTTTAGATAACCTAAAAAAACAAGGCTTCACAGCCCCCAACGAAGCACAGATTGAACATGCACAGAACACCGTTAGACGGGCAACGGATAGCGACACTTTAACGGGTGATTTTGTTGTTTATCTAAATGATGGGCAGGCTGTAACCGTTGGGGAAATCCTGGACAGCCCTAGTAAATATCACGGCAAAGGGACAAAAGATCCACTTGAACCTGATTATGACGGCGGGCGTACCGTAGGGCGTTTATATCTGTTTAATGGGCAGCCTAACCTATACAGCCAAGCACACGGCGGGAAGTCTTATAAGCTAATCAGACAGCCCAAAGAAATTGAACACAAAAACGGGAAAGCATTTGAAACAGTACAGGACACCTTGCGACTGTTAAAAGAAATGCCTGATTTTTTCGATATGGGCGGGCAGTTGGTGACAATTCATAACGGGGCAGTGAAGAACATCACAGCAGATTTATTGCCTTATTATCTGTCATCTTTTATTCAATATTTCACTTGGAAGCCAAAAGGCAAAGAGCAGCTTCAAAAGGTTTTAATTGATCCACCAATCACTGTAATTAAACAGATCCTTGCTTTAGGTGACGCACGTGGGCTTAAACAATTAAAAGCAGTGATCACAGCACCAGTAATAACGCCACAGGATCACGTTATAACCCGTGCAGGATATGACAAAGAAACGCAGCTTTATTTGGCTACCAATGAACAGCCGCCAATCATTCCTGACAAGGTGACAGGTCAAGACGTGCAGGCAGCTTATGAAAAGCTAATGCAGCCATTTAGCGATTTTCCATTTGTTAATCCAATTGATCGGGCAGTTTGTTTATCTGCAATCCTTACGTCAATTATCCGCCCCGTTGTAGAAACAGCCCCCGCCTTTGCAATTGACGCCCCAAAACAGGGAACAGGAAAAACATACTTGGCGCAGTGCATAGGCTATTTAGGCACAGGCGTTGTACCCTCACCAATGCCGCCAATTGACAGCAAAAATGATGAAGAAATCAGGAAGCGTTTATTTTCTGAATTAATCAGAGGATCACGGAATATTCTTTGGGATAACGTCATGGGCATTTTTAACAGTGCATCTATGGCATCATTTTTGACAGCTTCAACATTTACAGATCGCACGCTTGGTAAAAGTGAAACAATCGAGCTACCTAATAGAGCAATGTTTCTTGTGACAGGTAATAACTTACAAGTTGCAGGCGAACTACCTAGACGTGTTTTAACATGCCGCTTAGATCGGCAGACTGAAAACCCAATAGAACACGTTTTTAAGTTTAATGCGTTGGATCACTTGAAACGACACAGGGCGGAAATGGTTAAAGCAGGCTTAACTATCATTAGAGGTTATTTGCAGAATAATCCTGACGGTTTTATATCTGACAAAACAGCTTCTTTTGAAGACTGGGACACCTTAGCCCGTCAGCCCGTTGCATGGTTAGCTCAATTTATAGCTGGGTTAGATGATCCAAAGATAGTTATTAATGAAGCAGTCAAACAAGACCCCGAGCAAGAAATTTTAGGGGAGTTGCTGAGAGCCATTTATAAAGAATACGGCACAGCATGGTTTGAAGCACGGCAGCTAGCAGAAGTCAGTACGCCTGAGCATGGTTTTGGTAATACTCATTTGTATGAATTACTGTCAGAGATCACGCAAGGCAGGCTAAACAGCCGAAGCATTGGACGGGTTTTAAGATTCCGCCGTGACCGTATTGTAGATGGTTTAAAACTGTCTTTTATGAAGTCAGGAAAACACGCGGCACAGTTTAGAGTAACCGAAATTTAAACCCCCGCACCTTTATAAGCAAAATAGATTAGACCGCCTACAATTGGCGGTTTTTTTTATATAGACCAATGAAAATAGGTTTTTAGGGTGAAAATGGGGGTTTAAGGGGTTTAAGGGGTTTAATTACACCTAATACGATTTGAAAAGTTAAGTTAAAATTTATTTTATAGTAAGCCCAAAATAACCCCCTATACCCCCTATACCCCTTTTTTGAATAAATACAGCTATAAAAAAAGCCCAATTAGGTACAGAGCAATAGACCTAAAAGAGCTTTGTTTGATTTTATCTTGATTACGTTACACTATCAAAGCAGGCGAGCATGACACAGTACGCCGTAAAAAATAGAGGGGCAGATTATGGAATTTGAAATAGATTGCGGCTTAGATTTAGAACTGGATTTGGATTTGGATTTAGATGAATTTTCCGAGCAGCTAGAAGCAGATTTTGAATCAGCAGTGCAATTGCTAGGTGAGGATCTAAACATAGATTTGGATTGTATAAAGTTTTAGCCTAAGCACTTCCACCTCTATAAAAAGGAGTTTTCGGCTATCTTTAGATTGCTATAAAACCATTGAACAGCTTATTTTTGCGACCCCCTAAAGGGACTAGCTATTTTCGGAGCATTACGAGCAGAGTTTTCGGATAGGTACGCGCGCGGACTTGATAAAACTTGATATTTCTGTAGTCCATAAAAAAGGGATCTAGCATCCTGAACGTGTAATTTTTCGACCCCATAAAAAAGGATATGATTTTTCTGACATCTAGCACGGCGTAGCTATTGCCGACATCCCCAAAATTGGGGAGATCAAAAGCCTATCATTGGACTATACCCAAAAGATAAGTGATAAATAGCAATATAATTCTATCATTAGACTATCAATGTTAATTAAATGACATTATTATCATAATACCTAGACAAAGATAGTTAAACGATAAAATGAATACTCGAATTTATGTTAGAGCATCCACAAAAGAACAAGATGCAGAACGCGCCCTAGACAGCCTTAGAGCCTTTGCCGTTGGATTAGGTCATAGCGTTACTGAATACATTGAAAACCACACAGGAACGAAACTAGAACGCCCACAGCTTAATAAGTTGCTAGATGAATCAAAGGACGGCGATATTTTACTGGTTGAGAGCGTTGATAGGCTTAGCCGATTAACTCAAGACGACTTCAGCACGTTAAAGCAGCGTATTAAAGACAAAGGCTTGCGCTTAGTTGTTCAGGATCTACCAACGACCCATGCCTTAATAAATGCGACAGACGACATTACAAACGCGGTTTTAAGCGTTGTAAACAATATGCTTATTGATCTACTGGCCACAATGGCGCGCCTAGACAACGAGAAACGCAAGGAACGTATTAAACAAGGTTTAGAGAGATCAGGATATAAACCAACAGGCAAGAAAGCAGACACGGCAAAGCATAAGCGGATCTTAGAACTGGCAGCACTTGGCAGCATGACAAAAGACGAAATAGCCAAAGCGGTAGGCGTGGGCGTTGCTACTGTTTA
>NZ_VPBE01000057.1:0-5315 GCF_013418895.1 Acinetobacter sp. YH12116
AATACCAACGAACAGCCCAAAGAATGATTTCACCTTGAAAGTGCCGACCGTGGAAGGGATTCATCTGCTGTATCTCGAAATAAATAAGATATTTAGCTTATCATGTCAGCCTATTTGCAACAGTGCCTTTAAAATTGATAGTTTGGAGCTTCTGCTTGTATAGTCATCCACTGCCATTGAGTAAATTCATCTGCATTCGCTGGACCGCCAATGCGTGTACTATTTCCAGATGAACCATACCCGCCAAATGGATTTAAAGTTTCATCACTCACAGTTTGATCATTTATATGCAATAGACCAACTTTTAGCTGTTGCCCTAATTTCATACCGCGACCAACATTAGAGGTAATAATACCTGCCGATAGCCCATAATCCCCCATATTTGCTAAATCTATAGCTTCTTGGTCTGTTGAAAATGGAATTAATACAGCTACTGGACCAAAAATTTCTTCACTAAAAATAGGATTATCTTGTTTGACTGCAGATAATACGCTTGGCTCAAAAAAGGCGCCTTTAGAGTTTCCACCAATTTCTAGTATTGCTCCATGCTCTATTGCATCATTAACTAATTGTTTAACTCGCAGGCTTTGCTTTTCATTTATTAATGGCCCAATTGTTACATTTTCTTGAGTTGGGTTACCTACAACAAATTCCTTAACTTTCTCAACAACCTTATTTTTCAATTCTGTATAGATATTCTGATGAATCAGTATCTTTCCTGATGTCATACAAATTTGTCCCGAATGAAGAAATGCACCCCAAACAATATTTTTAGCAGCTAATTCAATATTAGCATCTTCCAAAATTATAAGTGAGTTTTTACCACCTAACTCAAGTGATACTTTTTTTAAAGTTTTACCTGCATTTGCACCAATAGTACGGCCTACTGCTGTTGAACCAGTAAATTGAATACTATTTATATTAGGATCAATGGTTATAGCCTCTCCAGTTTCAGCATTGCCAGGTAAAACATGCAGTAACCCCTTAGGCAAACCAGCAAGTTCAAAAATTCTTGCAATAGCATAACCACTGCATACTGCAGTGCGCTCATCCGGTTTAAGGATGACAGCATTACCAAAAGCCAAGGCTGGTGCAACAGCACGTATAGCTAAATATAATGGAAAATTAAATGGAGAAATTACGCCTACCACACCTAATGGAAGACGTTTGGCAATACTAACCTTTCCATTCGAAGTTGGGAGAACGGTTCCTTGATCCATGCTTGGCAAAGCAACGCAATTTTTTAAAACCTGTAAGGCAATATTAACTTCAAAATTAGCTTTCAAACCAATAGAACCGCTTTCTTTGACAATCCACTCTACTAATTCAGCCTGATGTTCAACTACAATTTCTACAGCTCGTTCAAATACAGTTTGCCGTTCTTGATAGCTTAGAGCCCACCAATCCTTTTGCGCTTTTTGGGCTTGCTTCCCTGCTTCAATAACATTGTATTTATCTGCATATCCAATTTTACCAAGCGTTTCACCCGTTGCAACTTCTTCAACGCTATAATGATTTTCTGTATCAAACCAAGTACCATTAAATAATTTTCCATTCAAAATCGATTGAGTGATTAATGACATAATAATTTCCTAACATCCTGTTAAATAAAAGTAATACTCTGTCTCACCATCAGATAACAATGAAACATTAATTATCAATTAAAAGTTTCAAATAGTTTAATTGGCACTTTCCAATCCAACCTTACCAGCGACAGTTGATTCAATTTTCTCTATTTGGTCATCAGGTTTAAATTCATTTTCACCTTCATATTTTGGTAAAGCTGAATGAAATGGGCAGCCTGTAAATTTTGGATCATCTTTGTATAGAGCCGAAAACTGTGCAGGAAATTTTTTATCCAAATCACGAATTTTCTGTTTAAAAGTATTTCGTTGCTCGTCACTCATCTCTTCGCGCATTTCAATAAAACTACGCGGAGGATCATCCTCAAATGTATCTTTATGCCAAAGGATAAAGGCAAGCATTTTAGGAAGGATTTCTTGCGCCATTGGTAAAGGAGGATCAATTTGCATTGTTTTCAAAGTCGACGGTAAAGCAAGGCTACGAATTAATTGATGACCTAACCAATGTAATTCTTCAGGGAAATGACGTTGAACAAATTGTTCATAAATTGCTGATGCAATTAAATTCCCTTGTTCAGGCTGAGGTCTTGGCGTATTTTCGAAGTCTTCACAAAAGCGAATGCAACCTTCAAAATCTTCTGGGTATCCCTCTACTGGTATATTATTTTCCGCTCGAAATAACTTGCACATTTCCCCCCAAAATTTATGAGAAGCTATTTTTTCATTTTCCGAGACTCCAGGTAATCCTAGGCGAAGTCGAAAGCGATGACCTAATATCGCTGAGAAAGCACAAACATAAATATAGTCTTCTTGATATGAAAAGTTTCCAGGATATTTCTTAGCCCAAAATGCATGCAAGTTATTAATTCCTTCCACAGATTTTTTTGTGCGTTCATCATGAGGGCCATACCACCACCATAAAGCATTTGTGCTTTGAGTTTGTTCTACCCGAGAGTTAGCCCGTTCTACAACTTTCCCACCTTTATCTCGCCAGACAACTTCTGACCCCCATTCCGTAACAACAAAATTAGGAAATGTTAAGGCATACATCAAATTAGACATAAACTCACTGGAATCATAACAAGTCGCAAGTTGCCAGATTCTCACATAATCTTTTTCTGGATCTAGTGTCTCAATTTCAGCCCTAATCCATTTTTTTGGCGAACTATTCATAGAAGTATTTCCTATATTTATTGATATCTAGAAAATATTAAAAACACAATTTAGGAAAACTCATTTTTTGTGTTTTAATATTTAATTTCTTAGTTACTATTTATTATGCATAGTAGAAATTGACTCAATAATTTACATGCCTAAATTTCCTAAGATTTTGATATCATAAAAATCATATTTAGAATGAAAAAATCATTTTTTCATTCTTCCATTTAATTACTTTGGCAAATGAGCAACATCTATAAAATGCTACCCATATTAAATATTACGGGAGAATTGCTTAACATTTTTGAGATACCAACATATATAATGCAATCACACGCGCCACCTTTAACTAAACGAAACCGTTTAGTTAAAGGTGATTTTTATACACCTATTAATTAATGTCAAGCTTAATTTGGACATAAATGTAGTCTATTTTTTGAATTAATTTACCAAAGCAAAATTAATTGGATCATTACGATATGCGAAAAAAAACTAAGGATAAAGAACTCTTGTTTGTGAAAACTGCAAAAGATTTATTTATAAAACAAGGAATTGGAAGCACATCCATGGAAGCAATAGCAACGGAGGCTGGTGCTTCGAAAGCAACTTTATATAGCTATTTCCCAAGCAAAGAGTCTTTATTTGAAGCAGTTGTTAATGAAGCTGCCATTGGTGCGCGTGAATCTTTTGCATTTGCAAATAAAACAGAAAATCTTGTTGAAGCATTACATCGCTTAGGAATGGCATATTTAGAATTAATGACACGTCCAGATATCATTGCAGTAAATCGATTAATTATTAGTGAATCAGGTCGGCAGCCTGAATTAACTCGAATTTTTTATGAAAATGGGCCACGCAACATACATCTTTCAATATGTGAAACATTGCAAATATTCATTAATAAAAAAATAATAGATATAGCAGATGTACAGCAGGCAGGCATATACTTCAAAGCAATGTGTGATGCTGAACTTGTTGAACGTCAACTTTGGGGGTTAGATGATGCACCTACATCAAATAAGTGTAAAAATTCTGTAGAAAATGCTGTTAAATTTTTTTTAGCAGCATTTTCCTTGAGCCATATCATTAAAGTTAATAATAATTAAGCTGAATTTCACTTTAAAAATTAATAAATCATAGCTTTGCATCACAATCATTCAATATAAATTAAATTTGCCTGATAAAATCATCAGGCAAATTTAACATTAAAACAAATATAACCATCTAAATATAACATTTTCAGAATTTTCAAATCTATTCTCAACTTTAGATTCTTTATGGGATGTTACATAAAATTTATTATTACCATAATCAAGCATAAAAGCTGGCCCAATTGCAAAAACATTTTCTTTTGAATTATCTATAGTTTCGTTATTAATTTTATCCTTTGTTAATTGATGAAGATAATATCCATTTATACCTAAGGTAAGATGCTCCCCCATCTTATATCCTAGATTATAATTAGTAGTTAAAAATTGACCTGATTGCGTATTTCTAATATTATCATCAAGTGGTATGCTACTTGATGGTGAAGTATTTTTAAAATTATAGTAATAATATGGCCTTAAGCTAAGGGAAATATTTTCGTTAAAATTAAATGTCATTGCAGCATATAAAAATATAGATGAAAAATTTGCGCCTGGGTTTATATCTTTATTTTTGTCATATTCACCAACAGGAATTGTAATACCAACACCTAGACGATCAGAAAATATTGGATTGTTTTTAAAATAAATTGGATCATGTTGAATATCTATCCCAATCGTTGGGTCTCCCATACCAAAAGGCTTATCTTTAAGTTGAACAGGACCATTCATATCTGCATCTAAATGTATAAATGGAACAATTAAATCTAAACCTGGATGACCTCCAAGTATTGTCTTTTGAGTATCAAACATATAAACATATTGATTGTTTATTACTGTTGTTTTTAAAGAAGATTTTCCTGGTAAAGCATTATTCCCGTGACTATCTTTCAAGTTGCCTGCATTTGAATAGCCAATATAGGTTTGCCAAATAGAATCATTAGGTTTACCTCCAAACCCATCATAAAAACTGGTTGCTCCTAAATTAATGCCATTAGGTAACGTTACACTCGGGATTGCAGCATAAGACATACTTGTGCAAGTTATAATGTTTAATAGATACAAAAATTTAAAAGATGACTTCATAGAAAAATCCTTATTTCTATACTGAGATTGTTTAATAACAGTGATACTAATCACTTTAAAAAATAAAACTATTTATGTGTGGTATAAACCATCCAAAATAATGAAATATCCATTTAAAAATTATTAGTATTAAGTTAATTCATTTATCACACTTAACTAAACGACACCGTTTGGTTAAGTGTGATTTTTATACAATCCCAACAGAGTGTCAAGAAAAAATTAAAACAATAAATTTTTCTTATAAAGAAGTAAGCGTCCGCTGAACCCCACTTTTTCTGGCACTGTTGCAAATAGAGATTTGAGTCGATGATGTTCCCTTTAAAAAGTACTTAGAGACCGAAAACCCTGTTGATTAGACACACTTCACCCTGAGGCTGACCATAATAAAATGACGATGCTTGTC
>NZ_VPBE01000058.1:0-5144 GCF_013418895.1 Acinetobacter sp. YH12116
TTAAGTTCTTTATCCGACATAGACACCAACATATCAAACCGTCCGCTAAGAAAATTGCAAAAGTGCATATTCTAAAAGCGGACATTTTTACTTTGGAGAAACCGGACATTTCTATTTTGGAGTTACACAACCCATTTCGCATAAGAGATTTTATGTTAAATCGATAATCAAAAAGCCCATGAAAGTAAGCCTTTTTTCATCCATGAGATTTACTTACTTCTTCTAAAATTTTGCTTTTTACCCAGTTTGAAAAATCTTTTTGATTTTCTACAAAGTGTAAAAGATCAGCCTCACTTTCCCGATTAAAACTTATACTTTTAACTTTTCTACTCTGCTTTTCATATTTTGCATTTATTGCAATTTTTCGCCAATTTGTTTGATCGACAATATCATAAGCAGCAGCGAAAACATTATTTGCATCATTTTCATCAATACAAACTTCAATATTTTCTGCATTGAAAATACGGATTTCATCCATTTCTATTTTTTTATTGGTAGATGAAGTGAACCCGAAAAATAAGGTAATACCATGTTTTGATGTTATTTCTATATTGCCAAAAGATTCATCAGTATTTGTATGAGATTGATCTAATAGAATTTCACAGCTAGTAACTCGCCAACCTGTTTCCTGTTGAAGTTGTGAAGCTAACATTGGAAGCATATGTAATCCATTTTTGTTTTTGATAGTAATACGATAATATTAATTTTTAATTTTTACAAGTTTATAGATGAGGATATAGACATTTTAATTGGTGAGAATATAGACACTTTAAATGGGTTCTAACATGAAAAATAGGAACTTAAAATTCCTGTTTTTATTGGTTTTTAAGTTTTAAGCATATTGCATGATAAGCTTTAAATCAGAAGTATTCTAAGTTCTAAAGCCAGTTAGCTACTCCACCATGGCCAGAACAAGTACCTCTCCTATTCAAGCTAAAAGACCAAGTCCCATCTCTACACTTCGCTGTTGCATTAGAAGGTTGCTTATTTGCTGAACCGTACCGGGTTTGTCGGAGAGTCAATATTCTGAGAGACTATCCCGATGACAAAATTAAAATATGCCCCTGAAATCAGAGAAAGAGCGGTTCAATTATTGATTGAATCTGAAAAAGATTATCCATCGAATTGGGCTGCGATCACCGCTATTGCTCCCAAGATAGGTTGTACTCCTGAAACACTACGTGTTTGGTATCAAAAATATTTAGATAAACTAAATCCAGTTAAAGTACAGCAGCTTTCAGACCAAGAACGTATCAAACAACTCGAACGCGAAAATAAAGAACTGCAACGCGCCAATGAGATTCTACGTAAAGCAGCCGCTTTTTTCGCCCAGGCGGAACTCGACCGCCCACACAAATAATGGTGGATTTTATCCATAATAATAAAGAGCTGTACGGAGTCGAGGCGATTTGTAGAATTTTACCGATCGCACCCTCAACCTATTACCGGACTCTAGATCTCTGCGAAAACCCAGAACATCGAGCAAAGCGAGATCTACATGACTTGCATCATGCTGAACAAATTAAACGAATTTGGAAGGAAAGTTCAGGTCGATATGGTGTACGTAAAGTTTGGCAAAAACTGAAACGTGAAGGCTATATTATTGCACGCTGTACAGTTGCTCGATTGATGCAAAAGCTAGGTATACAAGGTGTTTGGCGAGGTAAGAATAAACAAACTACCCATAGCCGAGATGATCAAAAACGAGCAGATGACTTGGTGAAACGCAATTTTAGTGCTGATCACCCTGACCAGCTGTGGGTCGCTGACTTTACGTATATTCAAACAAATTCAGGCTGGGTCTATACCGCCTTTATTATTGATGTGTTCTCGCGAGCAATTGTTGGATGGAAAGTATCAACACGGATGAATACAGACATGGTGCTCGATGCACTGGAGCAAGCATTGCATGATCGAGGCATGCCAAAGAACGTGATTCATCATAGTGACAGAGGTGTGCAATATCTTTCCATTCGTTATACCAATCGTTTAGAAGCAGCAAATTTACGAGCATCAGTCGGTACGACCGGTGATTCATACGATAATGCTTTGGCTGAAACAGTGAATGGCTTATACAAAACAGAGGTGATTGAATATTTAAAAGCAGATTGGCAAGGTTTAGCGGATGTACAACTTGCGACATTAAATTGGGTAGATTGGTTCAATAAAGAGCGTGTACATAGTGCACTAGGTTATGTGCCACCTTTTGATTTTGAAGCAATGTACTATGATAAAATTAATCCGTTAGGTCAGGTGGCCTAACTTAAATAAAAAAGTCTCCGACAAACCCGGTACGGTTCAGATCACCGCAAACAGGTTACTCGCCTGGGGATTCCCTTTCGACCCGAGCATCCGTATGAGACTCATGCTCGATTATTATTATTATAGAAGCCCCCATGAATAAATCGCTCATCATTTTCGGCATCGTCAACATAACCTCGGACAGTTTCTCCGATGGAGGCCGGTATCTGGCGCCAGACGCAGCCATTGCGCAGGCGCGTAAGCTGATGGCCGAGGGGGCAGATGTGATCGACCTCGGTCCGGCATCCAGCAATCCCGACGCCGCGCCTGTTTCGTCCGACACAGAAATCGCGCGTATCGCGCCGGTGCTGGACGCGCTCAAGGCAGATGGCATTCCCGTCTCGCTCGACAGTTATCAACCCGCGACGCAAGCCTATGCCTTGTCGCGTGGTGTGGCCTATCTCAATGATATTCGCGGTTTTCCAGACGCTGCGTTCTATCCGCAATTGGCGAAATCATCTGCCAAACTCGTCGTTATGCATTCGGTGCAAGACGGGCAGGCAGATCGGCGCGAGGCACCCGCTGGCGACATCATGGATCACATTGCGGCGTTCTTTGACGCGCGCATCGCGGCGCTGACGGGTGCCGGTATCAAACGCAACCGCCTTGTCCTTGATCCCGGCATGGGGTTTTTTCTGGGGGCTGCTCCCGAAACCTCGCTCTCGGTGCTGGCGCGGTTCGATGAATTGCGGCTGCGCTTCGATTTGCCGGTGCTTCTGTCTGTTTCGCGCAAATCCTTTCTGCGCGCGCTCACAGGCCGTGGTCCGGGGGATGTCGGGGCCGCGACACTCGCTGCAGAGCTTGCCGCCGCCGCAGGTGGAGCTGACTTCATCCGCACACACGAGCCGCGCCCCTTGCGCGACGGGCTGGCGGTATTGGCGGCGCTGAAAGAAACCGCAAGAATTCGTTAACTGCACATTCGGGATATTTCTCTATATTCGCGCTTCATCAGAAAACTGAAGGAACCTCCATTGAATCGAACTAATATTTTTTTTGGTGAATCGCATTCTGACTGGTTGCCTGTCAGAGGCGGAGAATCTGGTGATTTTGTTTTTCGACGTGGTGACGGGCATGCCTTCGCGAAAATCGCACCTGCTTCCCGCCGCGGTGAGCTCGCTGGAGAGCGTGACCGCCTCATTTGGCTCAAAGGTCGAGGTGTGGCTTGCCCCGAGGTCATCAACTGGCAGGAGGAACAGGAGGGTGCATGCTTGGTGATAACGGCAATTCCGGGAGTACCGGCGGCTGATCTGTCTGGAGCGGATTTGCTCAAAGCGTGGCCGTCAATGGGGCAGCAACTTGGCGCTGTTCACAGCCTATCGGTTGATCAATGTCCGTTTGAGCGCAGGCTGTCGCGAATGTTCGGACGCGCCGTTGATGTGGTGTCCCGCAATGCCGTCAATCCCGACTTCTTACCGGACGAGGACAAGAGTACGCCGCAGCTCGATCTTTTGGCTCGTGTCGAACGAGAGCTACCGGTGCGGCTCGACCAAGAGCGCACCGATATGGTTGTTTGCCATGGTGATCCCTGCATGCCGAACTTCATGGTGGACCCTAAAACTCTTCAATGCACGGGTCTGATCGACCTTGGGCGGCTCGGAACAGCAGATCGCTATGCCGATTTGGCACTCATGATTGCTAACGCCGAAGAGAACTGGGCAGCGCCAGATGAAGCAGAGCGCGCCTTCGCTGTCCTATTCAATGTATTGGGGATCGAAGCCCCCGACCGCGAACGCCTTGCCTTCTATCTGCGATTGGACCCTCTGACTTGGGGTTGATGTTCATGCCGCCTGTTTTTCCTGCTCATTGGCACGTTTCGCAACCTGTTCTCATTGCGGACACCTTTTCCAGCCTCGTTTGGAAAGTTTCATTGCCAGACGGGACTCCTGCAATCGTCAAGGGATTGAAACCTATAGAAGACATTGCTGATGAACTGCGCGGGGCCGACTATCTGGTATGGCGCAATGGGAGGGGAGCAGTCCGGTTGCTCGGTCGTGAGAACAATCTGATGTTGCTCGAATATGCCGGGGAGCGAATGCTCTCTCACATCGTTGCCGAGCACGGCGACTACCAGGCGACCGAAATTGCAGCGGAACTAATGGCGAAGCTGTATGCCGCATCTGAGGAACCCCTGCCTTCTGCCCTTCTCCCGATCCGGGATCGCTTTGCAGCTTTGTTTCAGCGGGCGCGCGATGATCAAAACGCAGGTTGTCAAACTGACTACGTCCACGCGGCGATTATAGCCGATCAAATGATGAGCAATGCCTCGGAACTGCGTGGGCTACATGGCGATCTGCATCATGAAAACATCATGTTCTCCAGTCGCGGCTGGCTGGTGATAGATCCCGTCGGTCTGGTCGGTGAAGTGGGCTTTGGCGCCGCCAATATGTTCTACGATCCGGCTGACAGAGACGACCTTTGTCTCGATCCTAGACGCATTGCACAGATGGCGGACGCATTCTCTCGTGCGCTGGACGTCGATCCGCGTCGCCTGCTCGACCAGGCGTACGCTTATGGGTGCCTTTCCGCAGCTTGGAACGCGGATGGAGAAGAGGAGCAACGCGATCTAGCTATCGCGGCCGCGATCAAGCAGGTGCGACAGACGTCATACTAGATATCAAGCGACTTCTCCTATCCCCTGGGAACACATCAATCTCACCGGAGAATATCGCTGGCCAAAGCCTTAGCGTAGGATTCCGCCCCTTCCCGCAAACGACCCCAAACAGGAAACGCAGCTGAAACGGGAAGCTCAACACCCACTGACGCATGGGTTGTTCAGGCAGTACTTCATCAACCAGCAAGGCGGCACTTTCGGCCATCCGCCGCGCCCCACAGCTCGGGCAGAA
>NZ_VPBE01000059.1:0-2649 GCF_013418895.1 Acinetobacter sp. YH12116
CAATAACAATGGGCGTTTTCTGATTAAAGCACCGATCTCTGGGGTGATCAGTCAAAAAGATATTGTGGTCGGTGAAAATGTGCAACTGGCTAATCAGCTCTTTGTCATTGAACAGCTGAAAGATTTATGGCTTGAGTTTAATTTGCCGAATCAATTCTCAGGTCAACTGCAAGCCGGGCAAAAAATTGACTTTAAAGTGAATGATTCAGATCAAATCTATAAAGCTACTGTACAAAGCTTAACCTCTCAGGCAGATGTACAAACAGGGCGTCTGGTGGTGCGCGCAAAACTCGATGCGCAAGCTACTGAGTTGCGTTCTAATGTGTTAGTGAGAGTGTTGATTCCGGAAGCTACAGCAAAATCAGCCCTTCGGATTCAAAAGTCTGCGCTGCAAAGTATTGAAGGTGAAGACAGTATTTTCATCGTAGATTCAGAACAAAAAGGTCAAGTCCACTTAAAAGCACAGAAAGTGCAATTGGGGCAGGCTTCAAGTGATGGACAATGGCTTGAAGTGATTTCTGGGCTGACTGAAGGGCAGAAGTATATCGCTCAAGGCAGTTTCTTGTTGAAATCTGAATTAGAAAAAGACGAGGCAGGCCATGAACATTAATTCTGATCTGCCAAAACCAGAAGGTTTATTCGAACGAATCATTCAGTTTTCCATACAAAATGCGATTTGGGTGTTGCTCTTTGTCTGTACCTGGATTGCGGTCGGGGTGTATAGCTATCAGAAACTCCCGATTGATGCTGTACCCGATATTACCAATACCCAAGTCCAGATTAATACTCAAGCCAAGGGTTTTACTGCGCTTGAAGTCGAACAGCGGATTACCTATCCCATTGAAAATGCCATGGCTGGCATTCCGGATCTGGAGCTTACCCGTTCCATATCCCGTTATGGACTCTCTCAAGTCACCATTGTCTTTAAAGATGGGACTGATATTTATTGGGCCCGTCAGCAGATTAACCAACGGATACAGGAGGCGCAATCTGAGTTGCCTGCACAAATCGCACCGACGATGTCCCCCGTTTCTACGGGTCTCGGTGAGATTTATCAATGGGTACTGAAGGCAGATCCGAATGCGAAAAAGCCGGATGGAACTGCATACACGCCGATGGATTTGCGTGAGATTCAGGACTGGATTGTGCGTCCTCAACTGCAACGTGTTAAGGGAGTTGCAGAGGTCAACAGTATTGGTGGTTTTGAAAAAACCTATGTGGTCTCTCCCGATTTAAACCGGATGCAGCAACTGAATATCTCATTAGAACAACTGCAACAGGCTTTAGCGCAAAATAATGAGAACCGAGGTGCAGGTTATATTGAAGACAATGGTCAGCAACTGACGGTACGTGTACCGGGTACATTCAATGGGCTTTCTGATATTGAGAACACCATGCTGGGTAGCCCAAATGGCAGCCCAATTCGGGTTGGTGATATTGCGCAAGTCTCTATTGGGCATGATTTAAGAACCGGTGGGGCAACCTATAACGGCAAAGAAACCGTTTTAGGGATTGCCATGATGGCGATGGGTGGAAATAGCCGGACTGTTTCTAAAGCTGTGGATGCCAAGCTTCAAGATATTCAGAATAGTTTGCCTAAAGGGGTAGTGATTGAAACGGTGTACGACCGTACTACCTTGGTTGAGAAGGCGATTAAAACCGTTCAGAAAAACTTGGTAGAGGGAGCAATCCTGGTCATCATCATTCTGTTCCTGTTTTTAGGGAATATCCGTGCTGCCTTGATTACTGCCTGTGTCATTCCACTCTCTATGCTGTTTACCTTAACCGGGATGGCACAGAAAAATATCAGTGCCAATCTGATGAGTTTAGGTGCACTCGATTTCGGCATCATTGTCGATGGTGCTGTGGTGATTGTCGAAAACTGTATCCGGCGTTTAGCCCATACACAGCAACTGTTAAAACGACCTCTCACACAAAGTGAACGCTTTAAGGAAGTTTTTCTGGCTGCCCGCCAAGCACGTCGTCCTCTTATTTTTGGTCAGCTTATTATTTTGGTGGTGTATTTGCCGATTTTTGCTTTAAGTGGTGTAGAAGCAAAACTATTTCATCCGATGGCTTTAACCGTTGTTCTCGCACTGGTGGCAGCTATTATTTTATCGATCACCTTTGTGCCCGCTGCAGTTGCTTTATGGGTTAAAGGGGAGATCAAAGAAACGGAAAGCCGTTGGATGATCTGGCTCAAAACCCGATATCAACAGATATTGGATGGAGCCTATCATTACAAAGCGGTGGTTTTAACTTTTGCCATTTGTCTCCTGGTCATTACGGGTCTGCTCAGCACGAAGATTGGCAGTGAGTTTGCACCCCAGCTGAGTGAAGGTGATTTTGCGGTACAGCAATTACGTTCTCCAAGCACAGGCTTGGAAGAGTCTTTACGTATTCAGGAAAATACCGAAAAGCTTTTACTGAAAAACTTTCCCGAAATTAAAGCTATATTTGCCCGTACCGGGACTGCTGAAGTGGCGACAGATGTGATGCCACCGAATATTTCCGATGGTTATATCATGCTGAAACCACGTGAGGAATGGCCAGATTCAAAAGAAAGCCTAGATGCACTTCGAACCCGAATGGAAGCTTATCTTGCGACAATTCCCGGCAATAACAGTGAGTTTTCTCAGCCTATTGAGT